>NZ_JBGVMC010000324.1:0-5235 GCF_045124615.1 Succinivibrio sp. | reverse complement strand
TGCATTATCAAATGAGGCACGAGTCTGAAATCCAGCCAATTTCATGTTTGGCACATTTTCAAATTTAACTTTCATATCATTTACCTTAAAAAAAGAAAAAATAACAATACTAAGGACTTAATGTATGATGAATATTGAATCAATCAACTCATCTGATTTCCTTGTACAAGGTAAATTCTAGGAGTTAGGCTGATTTAAAACTTGTCAATTTTTAGTTTTGTTTGTCCAATCAGAGTAAATCTGATTGAACAATTAAGGATTGATGGTAATATCTTTTTGAGAATTAATCATTCTTAAGAACTTTTATCCTCTGAAGAATACTATTTTCAAATTCTTTATCAGATAAGGAAGGATCTCTTGTGTTTTTCCAGATCAAGCAAGGAAGATCTTTACAGTTTGTACAAGACTCAAATCCATTTTTATTAACTGCACATTCATATATAGGACAGGCCTGACCTTTAGGAGCATGAAAAACTTTACCATGACATGCATTACAACCTTCGCACATATTCTTGTACAAATGACATTTTGAACAATCCAAACCGCAACAGCTAATCAGACTATCCATTTTTTTCCTCGTTCAATATTTGTTTTTGCAATTTCTTCGTTAGTTTTTCAAATACTAGATTATATGATTTATCTAATAGCTCTTTTAATAATTCATCTTTAATAGAGCCATTTGCTTTAACAGAATTCCAGTGAGATTTGTTCATATAGTAGCCAGGAATAATATCTTCATACTCCTGCCTTAGCATATCTCCTTCAAGCGGATCGAGTTTGAGAGTTATATAGTATGGAGTATCAGTCTCATCAAGACAGACTGCAGCAAACATTTTTCCTCCAATCATATACCTAATCCAGTTCCACTCTGCTTGAAGATCTTTTGTTACACCGGCCTTTGAAAGTAGGAATTCGTCAATCCATGGATATTTCATTTTGTTTCCTTATTGTTTGTAAAAGTAAAACAAAACGGCAAAATAACGCATTTATATTTATCGCTATTTTGCCGTCATTCAAGAAAAAAAAATATATTACTTTTTTTCTTTTATTTTATATAGTTAACAATATCTAGAGTTATTCCCACTCGATTGTTGCAGGAGGTTTACCTGAAACATCGTAAACAACTCTTGAAATACCATTAATTTCATTAATGATTCTGTTAGAGATGTGGCCTAACAGCTCATATGGTAACTCAGCCCACTTAGCAGTCATGAAATCAATTGTCTTAACTGCTCTTAATGAAACCACATAGTCATAACTTCTGTGATCACCCATAACACCAACAGCACGTACTGGTAAGAATACAGTGAATGCCTGGCTTACCTTGTGGTACCAGCCTGATTTATTGAGCTCTTCCATGAAGATAGCATCAGCCTGACGAAGTAAATCAAGATACTCTTTCTTAACCTCGCCTAAAACTCTTACACCAAGACCTGGACCTGGGAATGGATGACGCATTACCATAGCCTCTGGTAAACCTAAAGCTACGCCAATACGACGAACTTCATCCTTGAAAAGCTCACGTAATGGTTCTACAAGTTCAAACTTCAAATCGTCTGGTAAACCACCAACATTGTGGTGTGACTTGATAACATGAGCCTTACCTGATTTTGCTGCTGCAGACTCAATAACATCAGGATAAATTGTACCCTGTGCAAGGAAATCTACACCTTCAAGCTTTCTTGCCTCTTCAGCAAAAACATCGATAAAGGTCTTACCAATAGCCTTACGCTTAAGCTCAGGATCAGAAATACCCTTTAATGCTTCAAGGAACTTATCAGATGCATCTGCATAAACAAAGTTCAGATCCATAGGCTCAAACATCTGCTTAACCTGAAGACCTTCATTGAGTCTTAAAAGACCATTATCAACGAATACACAAGTTAACTGCTTACCAATAGCTCTTTGAAGTAATAAAGCTGTAACAGAAGAATCTACGCCACCTGAAAGACCTAAAAGAACCTTTCTGTCACCAACCTGCTTACGGATACGCTCAATAGCATCATCAATAATTGCAGATGGAGACCATAAACCGTGTAACTTACATACATCAATTACGAATCTGCGTAAGATTTCGCCACCCTGCTTAGAGTGAGTTACCTCAGGATGGAACTGAACACCATAGTACTGCTTGTCAGCATTGTAGATTGCAGCATATGGACATGTTTCAGTACTACCAACTGTAACAAAGCCATCAGGAATAGATGTAACCTTGTCACCGTGAGACATCCAAACATCAAGTTTGTTCTCACCTTCATGATCGGTTAAACCATCAAATAAAGGACACTTCTCTTTGATTTCTACAGTAGCATGGCCATATTCACGCTTTGAAGAGCCCTGAACTTTACCACCTAACTGAACAGACATTGTCTGAAGACCATAGCAGATACCAAGAACAGGAACGCCAGCTTCAAAAACATATGATGGGGCACGAGGTGAGCCCTGCTCAGTTGTAGACTCAGGACCACCAGATAGGATGATTCCCTGAGCGTTGAATTCCTTAATAAGATTAAGATCAACATCATATGGATAGATTTCACAATAAACACCGATTTCACGTACACGACGAGCAATCAGCTGAGTAACCTGTGAACCAAAATCCAGAATCAGGATCTTTTCAGAATGGATGTTCTGTGAAGACATATTTTGAACTCTTAATTGATGGATAGGAATGTACCTGCATTAAAGCAGGTACAAATAAAATCGATTAAATGTGGCTCTGGTAGTTAGGAGCTTCCTTAGTGATGGTTACATCATGTACGTGAGACTCATTGAAGCCTGCATTTGTAATGCGAACGAACTGAGCCTTTGTACGTAACTCATCAATAGTAGCACAACCTGTTAAGCCCATAGCTGAACGTAAGCCACCCATCTGCTGATGAATAATGCCACGTAATAGGCCCTTATATGCTACACGACCTTCAATACCTTCAGGAACTAACTTATCAGCAGCATTGTCTGACTGGAAGTAACGGTCAGCTGAACCCTTAGACATAGCAGCTAAAGAGCCCATACCACGGTATGACTTGAATGAACGGCCCTGATAAATCTCAATTTCACCAGGAGCTTCTTCAGTACCTGCAAACATAGAACCAACCATAACGCAGTTAGCACCAGCAGCAAGAGCCTTAGCAATATCACCTGAGTAACGGATACCACCATCAGCAATAACTGTAATACCAGTACCTTCTAATGCCTCAACAGCATTTGAAACTGCAGTAATCTGTGGAACACCGCAACCTGTAACAATACGAGTTGTACAGATAGAACCAGGACCAATACCAACCTTAACAGCATTTACACCTGCATCTGCTAAAGCTAAAGCACCAGCAGCTGTTGCAACGTTACCACCGATAATCTGTAATTCTGGGTATTCTTTACGTAAATACTTAAGTCTGTCTAAAACACCCTGAGAATGACCGTGTGATGAGTCAACTAACAGAACATCAACACCAGCCTCAACTAAAGCCTTTGCTCTCTCTTCGTTACCTGCACCAGCACCGATAGCAGCACCAACACGTAGACGACCTAAAGCATCCTTACATGCATTTGGCTTGTTAGATGACTTCTGGAAATCCTTAACAGTAATGAGTCCCTTTAAGTGGAAAGCATCATCAACTACTAAAACCTTCTCAATGCGGTGTTTCTGCATTAAAGCCTGAACATTTTCACGAGACTCATTTTCACGAACAGTAACTAGTCTCTCCTTAGGTGTCATAGCCTCATGAACCTTTACCTTACCATTTGTAAGGAAACGGGTATCACGACCTGTGATGATACCTAAAAGATTCTGATTGTCATCTACAACAGGGAAACCGCAGAAACCATTCTTAGCAGCCATCTGACGAACTTCATCAATTGTTGCCTCAGGATGAACAGTAATTGGCTTAATAACCATACCATTCTCATAACGCTTAACCTTAGCAACTTCCTGAGCCTGACGCTCAATTGACATATTCTTATGAATAAAACCGATACCACCTTCCTGAGCTAATGCAATTGCAAGATTAGACTCAGTAACAGTATCCATAGCTGAAGAAATCATAGGGATATTCAGCTGAATATTGGAGGTTAATCTAGTACGAAGATCTGCAGTATTTGGTAAAACAGTTGAGTGTGCAGGAACTAACAAAACATCATCGTATGTTAGAGCCTCTTCCATAATGCGTAACATATTATTCCTCCAGGTTTAGGATAATGCATATTGCAAATATTAAGGTGAATCCCTTAAAACTATATTTTTTAACTGCAGTACATTTTATGCACTGCATCTGTATAAAGAAGTCCGAGATACCGGACTGTCATTATTTGCTTAATTAAATTGATGTGACATTATACAAGAAAATGATATAAAAGATAAAAAAACTTTTGACTGTTTTTTTCAAAAACAGATTTTTTTAAGGCTATGTTTGTAACAGCAATACTATAATTCTTAAGCTATCTTCATAATCTTGTGCTACTATTGAAAAAATGATTATAAAAACTACGATATAAGCATATGGACAGATATAAGGTTGTCAACGGCGACTATGTTGCTCTTATCGACAAAATCCTAAAGCAGAATCTAAATACTCTGCTTTGCTCAAATAACTTTTCTAAAAATGAATCTTCTGCTATGACTAATAAAGATGGCAGATGTGAAGTAACATATTCTGAAAATAGAATTAAACATACAGCAGTCAAAGATAAAGCAAAAATACAAAACAACAGCACTGTTTTATCAAAAACAGGTAAAAGAACCGTGCAAAAAGCGATAAAAGAAGAATCCAAGTCAAAAAATCGTGGAATTTATGTTTTTTTAGGACTGATGCTGTTTTTTATAATGATTTTTCTTGATATATTCAGCGAATATGTTTTCTTACTGTTTTTTATAGCTATCATCTATTTTTCAATAAGAAAAAGAGCGAAACAGCAAAAGGAGTAAAAGAATGGAACAGTATTTAATATGGCTGATAATTGCACTGGTTCTTTTAGGAACTGAAATGATGCTGGCATCAGTTTATCTTATTGCTTTCTTACTAGGCGCTCTTACAGCATCTGCCTGTGCGTTCTTTGGCTGTTCACTTACTATTCAGTGCACACTAGGAGCAATTGTAATTATTGCTGGTGTTATCTGTGCCTATTTTTATAGAAAGAAAATAGCTCTTTTGAATAACAAAATTTCATTAGACAATATCGATGAGGATCAGATAGTCTTTGTTGATAACATATTGGAAGATGGCACTGCAAAGGTTA
>NZ_JBGVMC010000323.1:0-6785 GCF_045124615.1 Succinivibrio sp. | reverse complement strand
ATATAATACCTTGTCAAGACTTGATAATGGTGCCTGATATCCTTTTGTATTAATAGAAGATCTGAATCCTAAAAGCTGAGGAATCGTAGATAAAATCTTGTATGAAAAAGATTCTTTTAAGTTGTTGTTTGGGATCTGATTGAGCTGATTAGGATCATCAGTCATTTTTAAATCAGGGTGGTATGCAATCTCAAGAAAATCTGTTCTTTCATCAGAAGGTAGTTCGCATCCTTTTATATAGCTTTCTGCAATACCATAACCTTTACAGCCGATATTAGAGTATATTTTTGAGTCATAGAAAAAAGAGTCTCTGTATTTATCAGCTGAAATAACAAGAGGCACTCTGATAGGACCAATATCTTTTGCATAATCCTTGAGTATATATGTGATAAGGCTTTCAACAGAGCGTGTAAGATAAAGCTGTTTGTCTGAAAAGTATTTATCAGTAGAATCAGGAAAGCTTTCGGATTTTGAAAGAATTTTAGAATACAGCTTTTCTGTTTTCTTTTTGTTGTAAACAAAATCAAGTCTGAACAGAGTATTGTTCAGAATAAATGTTTCATCAGGTGTTGCTGATGAATTGAGAATGTCATAAAGGGTTGCATTAGGCTTAACGTATCTGTAGTCAATATATGACGAGCTATCCTCTGCATAGCACTGCAGTGGAAGCACTAAAGTAATGACTGCCAGAAAAAGCTTTTTCACTTTTTAGAACTCTGCTGGATTTAATAAAACTGGTCTACCTGTTCTCTCTTCAAGGGCCTTGCTCAGAATATCCTGATTAATTCTAGGATCCTTAAAGAAATCTAGTTCATCTTTTGAAAAAGTAAAAGGAACTGTGCTATCAAAATTGTCAAATTCTGACTGAGATCTAGATAATGGCTGATGAACCTCAATATAGATATCACCGTTTTTCTCAATAGCATATTTGATAGGTTTATTGATAAATTCGACTCTGGTTCCTACAGCTACACGGTTGAACAGATCTTCATTATCATCATTTCTAAGACGGACACAGCCGTGAGATACTCGAAGACCAATACCAAAGTCAGCGTTAGTTCCGTGAATAGCAAATAGCTTTCCTACATACATTGCAAACAGCCCCATTGGGTTGTCTGGACCTGCAGGAACAACTGGCGGGAGATATTCACCCTGAGCTGCATATTCTTTTCTCATTTCGGCAGTTGGAGTCCATGTAGGATTTGCTCTTTTTCTTTCAACTTTTGTTACCCAGTCTAAAGGTGTTCCTTTTCCAAGCTGTCCAATACCAATAGGATAAACATAAACTTTTGAGCCAGTGTAGTAGTAAAGTCTCATTTCTGCTGAGTTAACAACGATTCCGTTTTGAACTGTTGCAGGCAGAATCAGTTTAGTTGGGATAACAAGTGATGCACCCTTTTGTGGAACAATAGGATCGATTCCTGGATTTGCCTCAATCATGTTTGAAAGACCAAGATGGTATTCAGCAGCAACATACTCAAGAGTAGTTGTTCCACTAGGATCAAGCTTGTAGGTTAACTCCTCGCCTACAACTCTGTTTCCATTGAGTGGATAGATATTCGTAGCCTCAGCCTGTGAGAAGTACAAGATTGCTGCTGATAATATAAATGATATTTTTTTTAGCATGATTGAATGTCTGATCGATTAAATAATCAAAATTTCAGCAGAATAACGGTCATATGTCCTTTTTTATCTGCTTTCATATACGAAAATTTTTTGCATATTCTAACACAAATCCAAAGATTAATACATTTGCAAGAAAACGTTTACTAATAGTATCAGTAAGTATCTGCGAAGTTCGAGAACTATATGAAAATAACCGTCTTTGGTACTGCGTGTAGATGAACTGTCAGGTTTTTAAGGATAAATACTAATACTTTTTTCAAAGTTAGGATTTAGATTTGATTACTAAAATATTTTTTAGATTGAGAATAGATTTTGAATTATTGAAAAAGATAAAAAAAAATCCCAGACCAAGATCGGTCTGGGCGTTGATGAGGTATGTGAACTCGTACAAAATTAGCAAAAACGCTAATTATCTAAAACACTATGAAAGTACATCAAAACCTTTCACTCGCTAAGAAAGAAACGCATCTTCTTAACTTGGTTTTCATTTTATGCTTTAAAACTTAGAAGATACTTAGAAAGTCTTATGAAATAATAGTTTAGATAAAAATTGCTCCATAATATGCAATAGAAATTGATAATAATCATGACAAAACATGATTTTTATCGGATTTTTTACATAATGGAATTATCTTCAACATTTTGTAGAGAAATTGACTTTGATTTTGATAGAGAACTCATTATTGCCGTTAGCTAAATTTTAGAAATAAGAAAATATGAAAAAAAGTGCTTATATTTGCATATATTCAGAAAATCTTCTTATTGCAGGATCTGCATTAAAAACAGCTGCAATTCTTATGAGTTCCTTTATTGGAATAATATTGCCATAGTCATGTGTCTTAATCTGGTTTACAGCTTCTTCAAGTTTAGTTACCGCATCAGCTTGATTCTGTGCATATTTGAACTCAAAGA
This sequence comes from Succinivibrio sp., assembly GCF_045124615.1. Taxonomy (NCBI): domain Bacteria; kingdom Pseudomonadati; phylum Pseudomonadota; class Gammaproteobacteria; order Aeromonadales; family Succinivibrionaceae; genus Succinivibrio; species Succinivibrio sp. The sequence continues at coordinate 4,247 of NZ_JBGVMC010000323.1, read as the reverse complement.
CAATTCTACGGCTTGCAAGTTCTAGTGTTAAGTCAGCTCTTCCTTTTGAAGTATGACATTCAATAGTTGTTTGTATTCCTACAGCAGTTAAAAACAGATTTATATAATTTACAAGTGCAGACTCACTGGTTATAGGATAATTGTCATAGGTGATGCAGTTAAGAATACAATTCAGTCTTTCAATAATGGAATCTATTGAACCGTTATTGAACAGATCATTTGCATCCATTGAAAGATTCAATAATGTGTTGTTTTCAAAAATCTTTGTTGCTAAAAGAGAAGATAGTGCCTTTTGAATTTCATAGTTTGGTATACCAAGATTAACTCCAAAAGCACCTACGGTTAGTGATGAACGTAAGGTAAGGTATCCTGTCTGACACATTAGAACATTCTGGTCAATATCAAGTAATGAAGTTGGATTTGCATATACTTCAACAGGCACTGTTACTACTTTGTTTTTATCAAAATAGTCAACGGCATTGAGTTTATGAGATTTCAGATAGTTAGCGAGAATTGAAGGTATACCTCCATTATCGTACCAGTAATCTCCAAATAGTACTTCTTTTGTGTTTTTAACTTCCTGAAAGAAATTGTTTACTGACCAGGTTGAAAAAACCTTTTTTTGTCCTCTTTTATCAAAACAGTAACCATCATAATAATAAGCAAGTTTGTCAAGCATCTTATCTATCTGAGATTCTGTTACATTCTCTGTAGGTATTTTATTTTCATAAGAAACAGAAAGTTTCAGATAGTCTTTATAAAATGTCTTTATCTCATCTCTAGTAAAACCGATTAGCTGAGAATATTCTGTATAGTTTGAAATATCCTTTATGTCAGAGCCTACAGAAAATATGGTGGTATCCTTTAGTCTTGTAACTCCAGTTACAGCAAGAAATTTGATTGAGTTTTTTATTTTAATGATTGCATAAATGCTTCTTATAAGATCATGAAACTTTTTATAAAGATTTGGATTATTGATGTTTGCAGATAACTGAGCATCATATTCATCAATTAGAATTACAATTCTTTTGTCTAGTTCTGTACATGAATCTAATAAATTTGCTAGTGAAACATATGGCTCTTTGTCTTGTGTATATCCGCTGATACTGTATTTTGTAGCAAAATCAGTTATGCTTTTTACTAATACTCTTTTAAACTCATCGATATCTGACACAGAGTATCCAAGAAAATCGATTTTAAGAACTGGATATGTATCTTCTGACCACTTGTCGTGAATCCAAGTATCCTTAAAGTAAGGTTCAACACCTTTTTCAAATAGTGTTGCAATTGTATTGAGAGTTAATGATTTACCGAATCTGCGAGGACGAGAAATAAAAACTTTATCATGAGTCATCAGTAGATTATAGATAGTCTCAGTTTTATCGATATAGATCCTGTTATTATTGTAAAAATCTGTAAACGATCCAGAATTACTGATTGATTTCATTTCTATACTCCTAAACTATTCACTATTATAGCTTATTAACAGGAATTATCTGATATTCGCTACAATAGTAATTATGCTCCAGCCTCTTCAAGATCTTTCATATACTGCATTTTTAGATCAAATTCAGTAGATGAATTTAATAGGATCTTTTTGATAAGTATTTCAAGAGTGCTGTCCTGTGAATAATCAGCAGGAGCAAAATGTTTTATTCTTTTATCCTTAATAAGCTCGTAAACACGCTCTTTGTTTTTCAGTTTAGGATCATAAACTCCAATGGAGTTTCCTCCAAGTGATGTTACAAGCTTCATGCATGGGATATCAGTCTGGCTGTCACCTATGTAAACTATATTATCAAAAGGGATCCTTAAAGCTTCCTTTGAGTAATAGCGGTTAACATCGTTGTCGTTTACGTTGAGAGTTCCTTTAGATATTCTGAAAAGGAACTGTGTTTTGTTTGTGAAATTGATGTTCTGTGCAGGCCAGATTGCATTGCCGTTAAAATCATAAAGGAAAGAATTAGCATAAATTGCAGTAAATTTATCAGCAATTGATGTGCCTTCAATCATTTCCTTAAGGCCAGAGGATATGATGTAATGCTCAACCTTTATATTCAAAGTTTGTGCAAATGTATTTATTCTGTCAAACCAACTGTCAACACCTTTGTAAAGTTCGACTTTTGAACCAAATTCGTTTAATTTGTCTCTTTTTACCTGAAATTTACCTTTAGCACCGCTTAACATCAGATACATGTATGCAAGATTAGGATCCATATCATTTTTTATGGCAAGATCGGTTGCGCATTTCCAGAATTCATCAACATCATCATTAATCTGTTGAATATAACCTTGTGCCTGCATTTCAAAAGGGGTTAGTGTTCTGTCAAAGTCATAACAAATAGCAAGAATATTTTCTTTTTGGTAAATCATAGTGCTGTCCTAAATACTTTTTTATAAATATTACTGTAAAATAAACTACAATTGTTTGAGTAATGTGCAAGGCTTTGAAAAAAAATAGAGGAATTTATGAAAAACAAGGATAACTTTGTAAATAACGAGCAGAATCATCCATATTCTAATGATGCAACCATCTCAAATGGAATCACTCCTGCTAAATATAATCCTTATTCAAAGGCTCCTCTTTCATCAACCGAGCGTTTTTTCTTCAATGTTTCTTGTGTATATCTTACATTGGTAAGTTCATCAATTTTTGCTCTTCTAATGGCGACAATGCCATCATTTACAGCTGCATTCATAGGTCTTGTCTGGGCTCTTCCTGGTATTATCGTTTTAAACGGTTATTACAGAGCAAGAGCAAAAAGAAAGGTAAGAAGCCTACATACAAGCATTTTTATAGCAGAGATTTTATTTTTGCTGTTCAGTGTATATCTGATAGTTGTTGCAATCATGTCAAAGAATTTTGTAGGTCTTTGTGTGGATATAGTTCTCTTCATGCTTTATATTGCTGCACTGGAGTTTGGATTATTAAGAATTGTAAAGAAGCACGAAGAAGCTTTTTACAATGAAACACTAAAGGACAAGCTAAGCTATTAGAAAAAAAGAGCGTGCATTTGCACGCTCTTAATACAAAATTGAACGACTAATCGTCTATTACCTCATCTGGTAATTTTATCTTAGAGAATGTAATTTCTTTTATATCACCATTATTGTTAACATCTGCAATCTTGCCTTTGTATAGATATGGAGTGAAGCTGTTGTCATTCATATCTACTGGAGCAAAATACAGTTTTGTTCTATTCAATGTCTTACACTGTTTATCCTCATCACAGTAATTGTATCTGATGCCGTTTGACAGAATAGTTCCAATAAGAGCATGTTCAGTGCTGTGGAATCCATTTCTCCAGAAATGTGTTTTAAGTCCTGAGTGGTTTAATTCTCCATAGGTCTTGTCAGTATATTTGAAAAGCCAAGGTCTTATGGTATCAGACAGAACATAATCTTTTGTTAATGCTAAAGTTAATGCAGCCTGATCAAGTTCTGCATAAACCCACCAGGATGCATCGTTTTTTGCAAGATCTTCATACCAGCCACTCTTATCATCCTTAAGTGCAGCTCTTAAAACGCTCTTCATGCCTTTCTTTGAAAAGTGCTCAAGCTTATCATCATCAAGACCTAATGCTGCAAGATATTCCATCCAGAATGCCTTTACAGAATGACCGTTATCAAGATGTCTGCCTTTTGAATAATCAAAGCATGTATTATTGTCTGTGCAACCGAAGAATCTGTTATATTTTCTGTTATAGAAATTCTTGTTGATAGCTCTGACAGTTTTTCTTATATCTTTTCCCCATGAAGCCTTATCTTCATCAGGCAGTAATCTCCATGTTAGGATCATATATGCATTTAGCTGATCGAGAAGTGCTACAAGCTCCTTTTGGCTGGTCTTGTTAAAGTCTGAATCTTTTAGGCACCATTTCATGAAATTCTGTTTTTGGTCAAAATAGGTGTCATAGATATATTTTTGTGTTTCCTGAATAATTCTGATAACTTCAGGATCGTGTGTCAGGTAAGCATTCATTGCAAGACCGACAAGCGCATAGCTTAAATCCTGAGTAGTTCTTGCAAGTCTCTCATCTGAAATACCGTCTTTTGCTATATTAAGAGGTTTTCCGTTTACAAGAATAGAATGGAAACCACCATCTTTATCCATAGCATTTTCTATCAGAAATTTTACTCCTGCCTTGTGAAGTCTTAATGCTTCCTTATCACCAGTTAGGTTGAATAGTGCACCATAGGCAAATGTCTGTCTGGCCTGCATTCTTACATAGTCGTAACCTGTCAGG
>NZ_JBGVMC010000322.1:0-2743 GCF_045124615.1 Succinivibrio sp. | reverse complement strand
TTATCTGAGATTCTCAATGCCTGCTGCATATTGTGTGTAACTATTACTATTGAGTATTTCTTTTTAAGCTCACATGTTAGCTCTTCAATTTTTCCTGTTGAAATAGGATCTAAAGCTGATGTTGGCTCATCCATAAGAAGAACTTCAGGTTCCACTGCAAGTGCTCTTGCAATACACAATCTTTGCTGCTGACCACCTGATAGTCCTAAAGCAGAACTCTTGAGTCTATCTTTAACCTCATCAAAAATGGCTGCCTTTTTTAGTGAACTTTCAACAATCTCATCAAGAGCAGATTTGTTTTTTACTCCATGGATCCTAGGACCATAGGCAATATTGTCATAAATAGACATTGCAAAAGGATTTGGTTTTTGGAATACCATTCCTACAGATTTTCTTAGAGCCGAAACATTTACCTTTGAATTAACTAGCTCTTGTCCTTTATAAACAATAGAACCATCAAGACGAACGTTCTCAATAAGATCATTCATTCTATTTAAACATCTTAAAAATGTTGATTTACCACAGCCTGAAGGTCCTATTAAAGCTGTAATTTCATGTTCCATAATCTCCATATTTATATTATGTAGAGCATGGTTATCCCCATAATACAAATTGAAATTCTTTACACTAATCAATGAGTTCATACTATTTATCTAACCTTTTTCTCTGAATTCTTTTTGACAAATATCCTGCTGTATAGTTAATTACCAAACTCATAAGCAGCATGATTGCAGCTATAACAAATGCGACATCAAAACGTCCCTGCTCTTTTGCATATACATAAAGAGCTACAGTCATTGTTGAGCCTGATGAAGACATTGCATCAATAAATCCATTTAGTTTATGAGCAAATCCTGCTGTAAACAGCAGTGCAGCAGATTCACCTAACATTCTTCCAACTGCAAGAATACAGCCTGTAACAATGCCATCTATGCAGCAAGGAAGAACAACTGTTCTTATGGCGTACCACTTGTTAGCTCCTAATCCAAAAGCACCTTCTCTGTAAGAAATAGGAACTGAATCAAGACTTTCCTGAGTTGTTCTGATAATTGTTGGAAGGTTCATGATTGTCAGAGTTAGCGCACCTGCTAATAAAGATGTTTTCAAAGACATGTACTGACAGAATATAAGCATTCCGACAAGACCATAAATAATTGATGGAATTCCAGCTAAACTCTCAATTGCATATTCAATTGATCTTTTAACCTTCATATTCTTTGCATATTCACTAAGATATACAGCCGCTCCAACACCTAAAGGCAGCACAAACACTAGTGTGGCAAAAACAATGTAAACTGTATTTAGAATATCCGGCAGAAGGCCTATGGTTTCATTGATATAACTTGGCTTTGTTGACAAAAGCTCCCAAGAAACATGAGGAATTGCACGAATTAAAACGTAACCGATAATAAAGACCACAATAAATACAGTAAATACAGTTGCCATGAATGCTAAGAACAGCATTACGTTGTGGTATATGCAACGTTCAAGTCTGTTGCTTATCATTTGGTTTTTCCTCTTTTTTTCATAGCAAGATTCAAAACAGCATTAATAGCCATAATGAAGATAAAAAGAACCAGTGCGATTGAAAACAGAGCTTCTCTTTGAAGACCTGACGAGTAAGACATTTCAGATGCAACTGCTGTGGTAAGAAAGCGAACTGACTCGAATATACCAGGCATATTAGCCACATTTCCTGCAACCATCATTACAGCCATAGCTTCGCCTATGGCTCTTCCAACACCTAAAACAACAGCAATACTGATACCTCGTCTTGCTGCAGGAACAAGCACTTTATATACAGTTTCGACTCGGTTTGCTCCTAAAGCTAAAGATCCTAATTCATATTCATAAGGTACAGATTGTATTGCGCCTATCGATACCTTGATAATTGAGGGAAGGATCATAATTGAAAGAACAAGAATTGCAGCTAAAAGAGATGAACCATCTGGAAGATCAAAAACATACTGGATCGAAGGAACAAGCACAAGCATTCCTATAAAGCCAAAAACAACAGATGGTATTCCTGCAAGCAGATCTACTGTAGACTCAACAAAACTCTTAACTTTTTTATTTGCAAACTTTGCAAGATATACAGAAGTAAAGAATCCTAATGGTAAGCCAATTAGCAGAGCACCAAAGGTACCGTATACAGAAGTCAGAATAAAAGGTAGAATACCAAAAGCTCTATCCTGAGCAGTTGAAGCCCATCTTGTACCAAAAATAAAATCCGTAAAGCCAACCTTAAAAATTGCAGGTATTCCTGAAATTATCAGATAAAAGCAGATTACGACTACAAAAACTATATTCAGATATCCAAGAAAAGTAAAAATACCTTTAGCAAGAATATCTGTAAAGTCCTGTTGAATTCTGTTTTTCATATTAATAATGGCAGGCTATCCTGCCATTCCTAACTATTTACTTAACTGCAGGAACTACGCCAGCCTTTTCAATTAAAGGCTTAACATCTTTAGATAATGCGTAGTCAAAGAAAATCTGAGCACTTTCACTTAGTGGTCTGTCCTTTGATGTTACAAGGACAAAAGGTCTTTGTAACTTGTATGTCTTATCAAGAACGGTCTTTTCTGATGCATGTACACCATTGAATGAAAGAACCTTAACAGAGTCATTGACTGCTGATAGTGAAGCATAACCAATTGCATTTTCATTCTGAGATACAGTTGTAATAACATCACCAGTAGAAGTTAATTCCTGACGGTACTTACACTGATCTTTGGTCTTT
>NZ_JBGVMC010000321.1:0-9817 GCF_045124615.1 Succinivibrio sp. | reverse complement strand
AAAGCTCTAAAAAGAGATGAGATCAGAACAGGACTAGTGCTCCTACCTAAGCAAAAAGAAGAAGAGATAGAAGAAAAGGCTACACAAGAAAAGCAAAGAGAAAGCTTTATTGAAAAACCATCAAGCACAGTAGTTGAAGATAACGTGCAACTAAGCGAAGATAATGTCAGCACTAATGCAATGATAAATACTGATGAAACAGCAAATATAGAGAAACAACAAGAGACTGAAACAGTTTCAGTAAACAATGAAAAATCTTTGAAAGAAAAACAGGAATTAGATGCTTTTGAAAAAGAACTGTTGCAGTAAAAACTGCAACAGTGTTATTAGCGTTTCGTATCTGAACTTGAAACCTTAATCTTGATAGAAGGTTTTTTATTTGGAGATGACAGTTCATCAGAACCTAATGTTGAGCCAGTTACATTAGCAAGATAAACCATAAAACTTGGAACATTCTCTGACATACCTGTTCTTACTACACCAAGAGATGCAGTAAATTCAGCGCCTAATAAAACAATCCACCAGCTTATATATATCCAAACAAACAAAACAGGAATGATGGCTATTGCACCATATATTGCCTCGTAGTTTGAAAAATTAAGAACAAATACAGAGAACAGTTTCTTAGAAACTTCAAAGACCACAGTAACAAATACTGCACCTAATAAAGCATCCTGAAGTTTAACTCTAACTCTTGGAACAATTACATAAATTGCAGTTAGAACAGCACATTCAATAATAATAGGAAAAATAAAATATACCAGCATAAGTGGTATTCCAATAGACCCTTTATTTGTGCTGAAGGCATATCCCATTACCTTTGTAAAAATCCAAATGATAATGCCAAGAGCAATAGGACCTAATGTCAGCATGGTCCAGTATATTGCAATCATGGTACCTAATTTTCTTCTGCCTCCACGCCAGATCCTATTAAGGCACTGATCAATTGATCGAACCAGTAGCAGAGAAATAACGAAGAATGCAACTGTACTTGTTGCTGTCAGCTTGCCTGAATGCTCAATAAATGTTCCTACATAGTTGCTCAGTGATTCGGCAAATACAGGCATGAAATTTGTTGTTGCAAAAGATTTGAGAGATTCGCGGAATTCCTCAAATGAAGGAAAAACAGCGAAAACATAAAAAATGACTGAAATTGCAGGAATTAGGGCAAGAATTGAAGTAAAAGACAGTGCTGATGCCTCAAGACCAATAGAATCCCTTCTTACACGATTAAAAAAATATAAATATAACTCTTTCACAACAAATCCTATTTGATAGTTTTTTCTTTTTAAATTATACAGTTTTAGATTTTTTTTACATTTAAAAATCTCCAAAAAACAAAATTGAAAAGTTTTTTCAATTCTTTTTTTTCAAAAAATGTAAGATAGGTCAAAAATACGGTAAAATACGCCCACGATTTTTTATCAATCCTAAATTCAGGATTCAAATTTACAGGTTTTTAAATATGGATGTTCAGAAAATCCGTAACATTGCCATTATTGCGCATGTTGACCATGGTAAAACTACTCTAGTAGATAAATTATTACGCCAGTCTGGTACTCTTGATCGTAATGAGATAGGTCAGGAACGTATCATGGACTCTAACGATATTGAAAAAGAGCGTGGTATTACTATTCTTTCAAAGAATACCGCAATCAACTGGAACGACTATCGTATCAATATCGTAGATACCCCAGGCCACGCTGACTTCGGTGGTGAGGTTGAGCGTGTTATGTCAATGGTGGACTCAGTTCTTCTGTTAGTTGATGCAGTTGACGGTCCTATGCCACAGACAAGATTCGTTACACAAAAAGCCTTTGCTGCAGGTTTAAAGCCAATTGTTGTTATCAACAAGTGCGACCGTGAAGGTGCTCGCCCAGATTGGGTTATCGATCAGGTTTTTGATCTTTTTGATAATCTTGGTGCAACAGATGAGCAGTTAGATTTCCCTGTAGTATATGCTTCAGCATTCCAGGGTTGGGCTACATTGGATTTAGCAAATCACGGCGATAACATGGAGCCTTTATTCCAGACCATCGTTGACAGAGTATCTCCTCCTGAAGCTGATTTAAACGGCCCTTTCCAGATGCAGATCTCTTCACTTGATTACAACTCATTCGTAGGTGTTATCGGTGTTGGTCGTGTAAAGCGTGGTGTTGCCAAGGCAAATTCACAGGTTACTATCATTGATAGAGATGGTAATACAAGAACTGGCAAAATCGGTCAGGTTCTAGGTTACCTAGGATTACGCAGAGCTCCTGTTGAATCAGCAGAAGCTGGCGATATCATTGCAGTTACCGGTCTTGGTGAATTAAAGATTTCAGATACTATCTGTGATAATTCAAAGGTTGAAGCATTACCTGCACTGTCAGTTGATGAGCCAACAGTATCAATGAACTTCTGTGTTAACACTTCACCTTTTGCAGGCCGTGAAGGTAAGTTTATTACATCAAGAAATATTGAAGAAAGATTACGTCAGGAGCTTGTTCACAACGTGGCTTTACGCGTTGAAACAACAGAAGATACCGATCGCTTCAAGGTTTCTGGCCGTGGTGAGTTACACTTATCAGTTCTTATCGAAGAAATGCGTCGTGAAGGATATGAATTAGGCGTTTCAAGACCAGAAGTTATTCTTCACAAGGTAGACGGCAAGACAATGGAACCTTATGAGGTTTTAACCTTAGATCTTCAAGAAGAGCACCAAGGTCCTGTTATGGAAGAACTTGGTATCCGAAAAGGTGATCTGAAGAATATGGTTCCAGATGGCAAGGGTCGTGTAAGACTAGACTACAGAATTCCTGCTCGTGGTCTTATCGGCTTCCAGTCTTTATATATGACTTTAACCTCAGGAACAGGCCTAATGTACCACACATTCGATTCTTATGATGAGTATGTTGGTGGAACAATTGGTGAGAGACAGAATGGTGTTCTTATCTCTAACGATACAGGTAAAACCGTTCCTTACGCTTTATGGTTCTTACAGGAGCGTGGACGTCTGTTCGTAGATCCAGGTGAGGAAGTGTACGAGGGTGAGGTTATCGGTCTACATGTAAGATCTAACGATCTGACAGTTAACCCATTAAAGACAAAGAAATTAACCAACGTTCGTGCTGCAGGTTCTGATGACAACATCATCTTAACTCCTGCTGTTCATATGACTCTTGAGCAGTCACTTGAATTTATCAACGAAGACGAGTTAGTTGAAGTTACACCTAAGAGCATTCGTATCAGAAAGAAGAACCTTTCTGAGCTCGATCGTGTACGTGCATTCCGTGCAGCTGGTGGAAAGAAGGACGAATAATTCCCTTTCCCTATCTTAATAGAAACCGCTTAACAGCGGTTTCTTTATTTCTATAAAGTGTTTTTCTTAATTATTTACTCAAACCGTTTAAACGATAGCTTTCATCAATAAAAGCAAAAATTGTTTCAAGAGTGCATCCTTCATTTAATACTATTGAAAGCCAGTTTTTCTTGTTCATGTGATAGCCAGGAAAATAAAGTTTTTTATCAACAATTGAATCAATCTTTTCTGGATCAACTCTTACATTGAGAACTTCCATTTTTCCAACACCTTTACCGGTAAGTGTTTTTCTATTACATATTAGTAAAGCTGCAAACCATTTTTTGTTATCTTCGCGTCTGAAAATACCTTCATCAGAATTGAATTTCTCTTTCCACATACATTCTATTGGTACACCGTACTTTTGATTGATATATTCAATTATTTTCTGCCACTGTAATAAAAACAGATCAGATATGGCGCAACTGTTTTTTATAGAATCCTCAAGTTTATATATTTCATTTCTTAAAGACTGAATATATTCACCTTTAGCCTTTGGAGAAAGATGAAGTCTGAACTCTTCATTTGTTAATGAATCTAAAACTGTTACTGAAATATTTTCTTCTCTATCTAGCCTTGCAATAAGGATAAGATCTAAACTTTCAATACTTTTCTTGAATATAAATTCATCATTGTTTTTTTCAAATCCAAAGGAAATAAGAGAACTTTCTTTATACTTTTTCATTTTGCAACTTTAAAATATGATTTTTGAGCACCATTATTGATCTATTATTTATCCAAACAAAAAAAATTTATACATAAAATTACATATTAATTTCATTATTTAATTGAATATTAAGCATTTTTAGTAAAAATAACCATAAAAAGCAGTTTTATGTATTGCACTTAATTTGTGCACTGAATTAAAATAGGTCAAAAATGTTGCACAATAAGTTACATTTAGAATAGACGGTGACTTATGCTAGACAAAGAATATACAAACTTGCTTGAGAGCTTGGCAACGGCAGTTATTGTAACTGACGTAAAGCTTAACATTGTCTACGCAAATATGGCTGCCGAACAGTTATGTGGAATATCAAGACACAGACTGGTTGCACAGCATAATATTGTTGATTTTATCGATAAAAAAGAAACAGCCGTTATCAATACATTCAAGGAAACAGATTACAGTGATGGTTTCCAGGGCTTTTCTGCAGCAGGAGTAAAGTTCACTGCATATCCTGGTGTCTCTTCTAAAGCTGATATTGCTGTTTATCAGTACAACAGTATTAACTTTAAAGGTCTTCTCATTGAGATTCATACCATTGCAAGACAAGAAAAGCTTATCAATCAGATTCAGCAGAATTATCAGTACAGTGCAGCCAGAGATCTGATTCGTTCACTTGCACACGAGATTAAAAATCCATTAGGTGGAATCAGAGGTGCAGCTCAGTTACTTGAAATGTCCTTTTCAAGTGTTGATGGTATTAAAGAATATACAAATGTAATTATTGAGCAGACTGACAGATTAAAAGAACTGGTAAATAATCTTTTAGGACCTCAAAAACCAAACCCTCTTGAGAAAGTAAACATTCACTATCTCATTGAAAAAGTTTTAAAACTTATTTCAATGCAGCAAGATAGCAAAGAAATTAAAATAATAAGAGACTATGATCCTAGTCTTCCTGAGCTTTCCCTAGATATCAACAGTGTTGAACAGGTTTTAATCAACATCGTAAACAATGCTGTACAGGCTCTTAATGAAGTTCATACAGAAAATCCATATATTCTGATTAAAACAAGAGCTAGCACAAGAACAATTATCAGAGATAAAAAACATCCAACATCTCTTAATGTAATCATTGAAAATAACGGACCTAAAATACCGGAAAAAATTCTGCAGACAGTTTTTTATCCTATGGTTACCACCAAAACAAACGGAAACGGTCTGGGGTTATCAATAGCTTTAAATATTATTGAGCGTCACAATGGAACAATTGAATGCAACAGTGACGATCAGAAAACATCTTTTAAGATTATTCTTCCATATACAAAAGAAGACACTGGAGAAAAACTATGAATCCAATGATCTGGGTCATCGATGATGATACAAGTATCCGATTTGTATTTGACAAAGCTTTGGATGCAAACAAAATCACTCATCGACTATTTGAGAATGCAGAAGCTGCACTAGATGCAATCAAAAAAGAAACACCTGATGTAATTATTTCAGATATAAGAATGCCAGGTATGGATGGTCTTTCTTTGATAAAAAGAATACATGAAATTGATGAAAATATTCCTTTCATCATTATGACTGCTCATTCTGATCTATCTTCAGCTATCGATGCATATGATGAAGGTTCTTTTGAGTATCTGCCAAAACCATTTGATATTGATCAGGCTATCAGTGTAATCAGAAGAGCTGCAGTTCACAGAGTAAACATGCTTCAGATGCTAGATCAAAAAGCACAGCAGGCTGTTGCTCCTATTACTGAACCTACCCATGAGGAAACAGAAATAATTGGTAAATCTCCTGCAATGCAAGAGGTATTCAAATTTATTGGTCGTATATCAAAAACAGATTTACCTGTTTTGATTCATGGTGAAGTTGGAACTGGTAGAAGTCAGGTTGCAAAAGCACTGCATAACCACGGTTCAAGAAAAAACAATAAATTTGTATCAATCAATATGTCTTCTGTTGCACAGGAAATGGTTAAATATGAACTGTTTGGTGACGCATCTAAAGATATAAATGAATGTGCTATTGTGAAAGCCGATGGAGGCACACTATTTATCAGTGAAATTGGCGATATGCCTATTGAATGTCAGAATAGACTTCTACAGCTTATACAGCATCAGGAATATACACCTATCGGTTCAACTGAGCAGAAACATGCAAATGTTCGTATTATTGCATCAACATCTCATGATCTTGAGCATATGGTAGAGACTGGTGCATTCAATTCAGATCTTTACTACAGACTGAATATTATAAATATCAACATTCCTCCTTTAAGAGATAGAAACAACGATATTCCAATGCTTGCAAAGCACTTTTTAGCTCAGAGCGCTGTTGATGGTCATACAGAGCCTAAGAAACTTACATCTGAAGTATTGGTTTTCCTTTGCAGACTCCCATGGCCTGGTAATGTAAGACAGCTGAAGAATCTTTGTAAGTACCTTACTATCATGGTAACAGGAAGAGATATTCAGCTTGTTGATCTTCCATCTGAATTCTTACATGCAAATTCAAATCAGAATAAGTTAAACAATCAAGCTAATGTTCAGAATAAGGAAAATGCAACTTGGCAGGATTTACTCAGAGTATGGGTAAATACAAAATTAAAGTCAGGAGAGCATGATATTCTTAACGAAGCTGTACCTGAATTTGAAAGGATCATGCTTGAGGCAACCTTAAACTTTACCGGTAATCACAAGCAAGAATCAGCAAAACTTCTTGGATGGGGAAGAAACACCCTTACAAGAAAAATCAAAGAACTCAATATCAATTAGTTATTAAAACTAATACCACAAAAACCGAAAGGAGCAATAATTCCTTTCGGTTTTGTCTTTTGGAATCTTGGCAAGTGGTTTTAATTTCCAAGTATTCGTCATCTGTAAAATTGCTTAATTTATATCAAAGTCACAAAAGCAATATGAAATTACGGAAATTATCTGATTTGTCACCTAAGATAAAAAATGTAACTTATGGAGGCCCTATGTCAGAAACACATATTAAGTCAATTGATAGTAACGACATGATCCTTACATTATGTCAAAGTGTGTCAAATGTAATTACCACAGCTACAGGTTGTAAAACAAATTACGCACCTCTTATTCAGAAAATTACCAAAACAATTCTCTCACCTGATATCGGTACCTTTGTCATGTTCACAGGATCTTTTTCAGGTATGGTTGTATTGAACTTTCCTAAAGAAACTGCAATGGAAATTTATACCAAGTACATGAAAAACATGGGTATGAAAGATGATGAAATTGCAAAAAACTATACACAAGAAGAGGTAAGTAATACTTTAGGCGAGCTTATGAACCAGATCCTTGGAAACTTTACTAGAATAATTAGTGAAGATTTGCATATAAGGATCGACCAATCACAGCCAAAAATGCTAGTATTACCACGTGAAGTTCAGATTAGCATTTCTGTTAATCTTGATAATCCAAAATACGGCAAAGTAACCTTCAATACAGAAGGGGGCAATGTCTTTTACGTGGAACTTGCCATGGATGACACCAGTTTTGTTGCACTCAAAGGATTTGAGAGCAGAACAGAACTTTCTCCTGATGACATCCTTGAGCAATACAAGCAAGTATAATTGTTCATGAGCGATATTATCCAAACAGAAAAACTTGATTTTAGAAAGACAAAATTTGTAACTTCAGCACCAGATATTAAGGCACTTCCAAGGGGCAATGGTGCTGAAATTGCTATTATTGGCAGATCTAATTCAGGTAAATCATCTTCTATCAACGCTATATGCGATCAAAAAACTCTAGCAAAAACATCAAGAACTCCAGGTAGAACAAGACTCATCAACCTGTTTGAAGTGGCTAAGGGAAAGGTATTAGTTGACCTTCCAGGTTATGGTTATGCTCAGGTTCCTGAGAATATGAAAAGACAATGGCAAAAGGCGATGAGTGACTATCTTCAGAAGAGAGATTGCCTTGGTGGTCTTGTCCTGACAATGGATATTCGTACACCTCTTCGTGACCACGACAGAATGATTATTGACTGGTCTATTGCCGCAAATCTTCCATGTCTTATTCTTTTAACTAAAGCAGACAAATTCGGAATCAACAAAAGAAGAGAGATAATTGGTGAAGTAAAAACTGCTCTTAGCGAGTTTGGTGGTAACTTTACAATTATCGCATTTTCAGCTCTTAAGAAGATCGGTATTGATGAAGCAAGAGCAGTTTTAAACAACTGGTTCTCTATGATGCATACCGATGACAGTGACGAAGAGTAGTATATAATTACTTAATAGATTTTTTCGATATTAGATTATTATGGCTAAAGGTACCCTATACATTGTTTCAGCCCCATCAGGTGCTGGAAAATCATCTTTGATTGATGCAATTTTAAAGAGATTCAATGCTGATGATTCTCTTCGTCTATCTGTATCACATACAACAAGAGCTCCTCGTGGTGAAGAAGTTGATCATGTCAGCTACCACTTCGTAACAAAAGAAGAATTTGAAGCTCTTATTGAGAGAAACGCCTTTTACGAATATGCAAAGGTATTTGATAACTACTATGGAACTTCAAGAGAAATTGTTGAACAGTGGCTTGAAGAAGGTAAAGATGTATTTTTAGACATCGATTGGCAGGGAGCTAGACAAATAAGAGAACAGACTCCTGGTGCTAAAGGCATTTTCATTATTCCTCCATCTTTAGAAGAATTAGAAAACAGATTAAGAAAAAGAGGAACCGATGCAGAAGAAGTTATCGTAAAGAGAATGAACAAAGCTATCAGCGAAATATCTCATTATAACGAGTATGACTATGTCATCATAAATGATGATTTTGAGCAGAGCGTTTTAAACCTCAGATCTATTATCCTTGCAAACAGATCATCAACAAAAAATTTAGAGCAAGAAGTAAAAGCTAAGTTTCAGCTTTAAATAAAAATATTCGGTTATAAATAAAGAGGAACTATACTCTTTATTTATATAGAAAAACAATCTATTCCCAAATTAGACCGATTATATGCTGTTTTTCTTATTTTTATTGAGCTTTACTCTATGCATTCTTATATGTATAATGCATGTACTTTTTTACTTCAGTCATAAATTCCATATGTATTTTTGTTCATAAACTTAACGGTTTAGGGATTTTTATACCTTTGGATTTTGACTTTTTTATGAAAAATTTGTAATTAATCTAAGTTAATAGATAGATTTTTCACTAATTTTTTCTTTTAGGGTGTAAAATCAAAGTAACCCTAAAGAGAACAACCTTATAGTAGAAGGTAAATATAAATGGCAAGAGTTACCGTAGAAGACGCAGTAGCAAAAGTTGGTAATCGTTTTGATTTAGTATTACTAGCAGCTCGTCGTGCACGTCAGATCTCATCTGGAAGCAATCCTTTAGTAGAAGAGGATAAGGATAAGCCAACCGTTATTGCTTTACGTGAGATTGAAGAAGGTTTAATTACCAAAGAATTCTTAGATAAACAGGATAGAAAAGAACATCTTCGTGATGCTTCTATTCAGCCTGCAGATAATGAATTCGCTCCTATTGATGGCGCTGAGATGTTCGGCTAATTAGGAGTTTCTATGGGAGAGGAGCACACACTCATACCAAAATGTGAGAACATGCCTCCACTAGAGCAGGCACTATCCTCTCCTAACTTTCCTTTTTATGCTCACCTAAGAGATATTGTCTGCCAATATCTGCCAAAAGACTGTGTCGAAACAATCGACAGAACCTTCTTTGTTGCTGATTTTGCTCATAAAGAACAGAAAAGAGCTTCAGGCGAACCTTATATTATCCATCCTATTGCTGTAGCAACTGTT
>NZ_JBGVMC010000320.1:0-3878 GCF_045124615.1 Succinivibrio sp. | reverse complement strand
ATATCTCCCCTAGAAAATCACTTCTTAAAATAAGATCTTGAAAAATATATAGATTATTTTTGTTGGCATGCAATTTGCTTAAGTTTATTCAGTTAAATAATTCTCGTTGAGGGTTTATATCATGGATAAATTATTGTGGGTTGCAATGTCAGGAGCTAAGGAAAATTTCCATAGCCTTGCAGTTCGAAGCAATAATCTTGCAAATGCAAATACCACAGGTTTTAAAGCAGATTTTGAAAATGCTAGAGCCATGTCAGTTTTTGCTAATGCATATCCAACTAGAGCATTCTCCATGACAGAACGTCCTGGTGTGAATATGGAAGCAGGTTCTGCTGAAACTACAGGTAGAGATCTTGATATTGCCGTTGAAGGTGAAGGCTTTATTGCAGTTAATGATAAAGAAGGTAATGAAGCCTATACAAGATTTGGCAGCTTCCAGGTGGATACTGAAGGTTACTTAAAGACTGCAACAGGTCTTAATGTGTTAAATGAAGATGGTGATCCTATTCTTCTGCCTGCTATGCTTGAGAGCGTAGCAATCAGCACAGATGGTGTAATCTCAGGTAGACCTCAGGGCGGTGACAATAATGTTATCGAGCAGTTTGGCAGAATCAAACTAGTAAAACCAGAGGATTATAAAGAAATTGAAAAAGGCTATGACGGTCTATTCAGAAATATAGACGGTTCAGTTATGGATCAGGATTTAACAGTGAAGGTTAGAAGCGGTATGCTTGAATCTTCAAATGTAAATCCTGTAGAAGAACTTACCAGCTTAATCCGCATTCAAAGACAGTACGAAACTCAGGTAAAAATGATGGAAACAGCAGGTACTATGGACGAAAGACAGAATACATTATTAAGCTACGAGTAGCAGGGAGTGAACTATGATACCGGCATTATGGATTAGTAAAACAGGATTAGATTCACAGCAGACTAATATCTCTGTAACATCTAACAACCTTGCTAACGCATCAACAGTAGGTTTTAAGCGCAGCAGAGCGATTTTTGAGGATTTACTTTATCAGAAGGTAAATCAGCCTGGTGGCAGATCATCTGCTAACAGCTATCTACCTGAAGGTTTAATGGTAGGTTGTGGTTCTAAGGTTGTTGCAACTCAAAGACAGTTCGGTCAGGGTGACGTAGAGTCAACTGATAACTCATTTGACCTTATGATTGATGGTCGAGGCTTCTTTGAAATTGAACTTCCTGATGGAACTACTGCCTATACAAGAAATGGTCAGTTTACAAAGAATGAGGAAGGAATAATGGTTACATCAGGTGAAGGTTTCCCATTATTACCTCAGATTCAGATCCCAGAGAATGCAACATCTATGACTGTTGGTCGTGATGGTCAGGTTTCAGTTATTGTTGCAAACCAGAATACATCTCAGGATATCGGTCAGATTACTGTAACTGATTTTATCAATCCATCAGGACTTGAATCAATCGGTGATAACCTCTATTTAGAGACAACTGCATCAGGTGCTCCTCAGCAGGGTATCGGCGGTCAGGATGGCATGGGCCAGATCCGTCAGAATATGCTTGAAACATCAAATGTAAAGGTTACCGAAGAGTTAGTAAACCTTATTCAGGCTCAGAGAGTATATGAAATGAACTCTAAGGTATTAACAACAGTTGACAGCATGATGGGTTCACTAATTCAGTCTGTATAAGTCTGATAGGATGGTAATATGAAAAAGGTATTATTGGTAGTTGCATTATCACAGGCTTTACTGCTACAAGGCTGCGTTCTCAACGCATTTAATGAGAAACCTGATGATCCTAAGTATGCTCCAGCTCTACCTGAAGAGGACTATACTAATGTAGTTCCAACAGGTGGTATCTACAATCCATATACCCTCAATAACGGAATGTATTCAGATACATCAGCTCATAAGGTTGGAGACATTATTTCAGTTGTTCTTGAGGAAAGCACCTCTGCAAAAAAGAGTGCAGGAACATCACTTGATAAATCAGGCTCAAACAGTTACGGTGGTATAAGTCTTGCAGGTAAGAATCTGCATTACAAAAATTTGACACCGACTTTATCAACTGATAATTCCTCAAAGTTCAAAGGAAATTCTTCAGCTAATCAGTCAAACAGTCTTTCAGGTCAAATTTCTGTAAGCGTTGTAAAGGTATACTCTAATGGTAACCTTCAGGTTCAGGGTGAAAAGTGGCTGATGTTGAACAACGGTAATGAGTATGTTCGTGTGACAGGTATTATAAGACCTTCAGATATCAGTTCTGATAATACAGTGTCATCACAAAGAATAGCAAATGCAAGAATTCAGTATGGTGGAACTGGAGATTTTGCAGATACTCAGGAGCGTGGTTTAATTTCAAGATTGTTTAACAGTGCACTGAATATATTCTTCTAGTAAATTGAGGTGGGGTATGAAGAGGATTTTCAGATTATTGTCAGTAATGGCACTGTGTTTTGTGGCAGCAGCCTTTGCTCCTGTCACAAATGCAGCAAGATTAAAGGACATAGCTTCAATAAGTGGAATTCGAGACAACCAGCTTATAGGTTATGGTCTGGTTGTTGGTCTATCAGGAACTGGTGAAAAGAATTCCAAATTCACAGAGCAGAGTTTCAGATCAATGCTGAATAATTTCGGCATTAAAATTAGTGATAACACTACCTTAAAAATCAAGGATGTTGCACCAGTAGCCATTCATGCAACAATGCCAGCCTTCTCAAAAGTAGGACAGACAATTGATGTAACGGTTTCTGCTATAGGTGAAGCTTCATCATTAAGAGGCGGTACTCTTTTGCAGGCAATGTTAAGAGGTGTAGATGGCAATGTATATGCAATTGCTCAGGGCTCTTTAGTAGTTGGCGGTTTAGGTGTTGAAGGTGCTGATGGTTCAAAGGTAACTGTAAATACACCAACAGTTGGAAGGATCGCAAACGGTGCGATTATTGAAAGGGAAGTTCCTGATAATTTTGCAGATACAGATTTCTTTGTATTCAATTTAAACAGAGCCGATTTTACAACAGCAAAGAATGTAGTTGATTCTATCAATGATCTATATGGTAACGGCTGTGCAGTAGCTCAGGACAGTGCATCTATAAGAGTAAGTGCTCCTCGTGATCCAGCAAAAAGAGTAGAGTACCTTTCAACTCTTGAAAATCTTGAAATAGAACAAGGCGAAAATGCTGCAAAGATTGTTGTTAATTCAAGAACAGGCACTATTGTTATTGGCAGCAATGTAAAATTAAAGCCAGTTGCCGTAACACATGGTGGACTTACTGTTACAGTGTCAGAAGATCCAAGAGTATCTCAGCCAAACAGTTTTTCAAATGGTCAGACAACAATTGTTCCTGATTCACAGATATCTGTAACAGAAAAGCAAGGCAAGATGTTTAAGTTAGATACAGGTGCAACACTAGATGATCTTGTAAGAGCAATCAATCAGGTTGGACTTGCACCAGGTGATCTGATGTCTGTACTTGAAGCATTAGATAATGCAGGAGCTATAGACGGAAAGCTTGAAATAATCTAAAAGAATTTGAAGCCTTTGCCCTCCCCACCACTCACCTCAAAGGCAAAGGTTTCAATTTATTCTTTAAAGATATTAAAATAAAGAAAAGACAATGAGGTTTCTATGAGTGGTACAAAAAAAACAGCTCTATTAATTGGAGCAAGTTTTGAATCTGTGTTTTCAATAAAGACAGCTCAATCTTGTGGCTTTTTTGTTGTTGCACTTGATGGAAACCCAAGTGCTCAAGGTTTTAAATATGCAGATCAGTCTTTTGTAGTTGATATCTCAGATTATAATAAAATCTGCTCATTACTGTCTGAAAAGAAAATAGAACCGTCAGTTGTACTTCCTGCTCCTGTTGGAAAAATACTTGATGCGACCGCCAAAAT
>NZ_JBGVMC010000319.1:0-3440 GCF_045124615.1 Succinivibrio sp. | reverse complement strand
TGGCAGATCATTAACCAACCAAACCCTTCTGCTAAAATTGCTTAAGGTCTTGGGTATGTAATTTAATAATCTCAAAGTTATTTTTTTTGCAATCACAAAGAACATTTCTATTTCTAACATCATAACAAACTTGTTGTATATATTTCATTTAATGAATACTTATACAGTCAGTTTTCTTATATGGTTCTTTCTATATAATTAATTTAACATAATATAAATTATGCGAAGTTGTATTAAATCTGACATACAACCTTTTATATATTGCTCTTTATTACAAAGATCTGTTTTTCTACAGTTTTTATGAAAAAACGCCTGAACATATATTCAGACGTTTTTGCTATGTTCAGTTAATTTTATATATTCTCAAGTAATGATGTATAACCATCATTTAGTAATGGGAATATAAATCCTGATTTTGCATTCAGATCGGTTGCTTCAATATGGAAGGTGGTTGCAGATTTTTCTCGCTTCCACTGATTCTGAGCAAATTTCTTAAAGTATCTGATTACAAATGTCTTAAGTTCTTCTCTTGAAAATTCCTTATATTCTTTTGTAAGTTCATCAAGAATATATTTAGGCTGCATCATTTCAGACTGATGAAGCACATGAATTCTATCAAGAATTACATATGGCATCAGATCTCTTTCATCTGTCTGACCACCAGCACGAAGTTCAGCTGTAGGAGCCTGAGCTGAGATATATGACATATCAGGACAATCAAGCTTTAAGCCATTCTTTTCAATTTCAAGGCCATTATCAGCAATATGCTGATTGATCTTTAGAATTCTGCTCTTTGAAATATCACCAATTGGAGCTACACCACCACAGGTATCACCATCCATTGTGCAGTAACCTACGGCATCTTCTGATGCATTGCATGTTGTAACAAGCAACTTGTTATAACGGTTTGCCATCATCCAGATACCAGGACCTCTTGAACGAGCCTGAATGTTCTGAAGTGTTAAATCGTCGCGATCCCAGTTTAATGGATCACCAGGAGTTGTCTCATTAATAAGTGAAACATACTTTTCAACAAGATCTGCAATTGACCACTCAAAGTGCTTTGCACCAAGATTTGCTGAAACCTTTGAAGCTGCAGTTCTTGTAACTGAGCCTGAAATTGCTGAGCCCTGGTAAACAGTTGTAAGAACCTGTGGCATCATATGCTGTTTAATAAAGGACTGCTCGTCTCCTGTATATGCAGGCACTGTAAATTTGAGTGACTCCATAAAAGTCTTATAATCATCATATCCAAGCTCTTTTAGTGCTGCAATCTGAGCATAACAGATACATGTTGCACAAAGACCTGAATCGGCACCACCTGACATTGATAAAGCAAAACCGTGTGAACGTGTTTTCTTCATCCAGTCAAATAAGCCTAATGATACTGCTCTAACAATGGTGTCATACTCACCTAAATATTCATAAATGCCACTCTCTGCAGTTACTAATGATGCATCAGCAAAACTTAAGAATGAACCTCTTGCAACAAGATTTCCTTTGTTACCAATAATTGCATGTGAGTCGAATATATCAGAGCCACTTTCACAGCCTGATAGATTTGTAGATAAAAGAACACAATCGTATGCTCTTGAAATTTCAAGAAGTTTTGCTTCTCTATCATTGATTGTGTTAAGCTCGTATCTTGTAGCTTCAGGACATACAATAACGTCTGGATTTTCAAGAGTATCAAGATTACCGTCATTGAATACAACTGCAATCTTGTTGTCATCTACATAAATTTCTGATGCTGCATAGAATGATTCAGCACCAATGATAAATGTAAGCTCATTATCAAAAGGTGTGCAGAAATATCTTAGTCTCTGATCTTTTGCATTGTAGAAAGAAACTGGTGTGCTAACACCTAGGATCTTACCTTTTTGCAAAATGACATAAGCATCATATACTCTATTATCAGTTCCTAATAAAGGCAGACCTACACCGACACTTATGCCCTCTGGCAGTTCATATTTGAGATTAAAGAGGGAATTTAGAGCGGCTTTTGTAAGTTCTTGGTGATTGAATAGGTCACCACAGTTATATCCGGTTAAACTTAATTCAGGAAAAGCGACGAATGTAATACCTTTTGCTTTTGCCTGATTTGTTATTTTTAAAATCTTGTTATAATTTCCAGTGATATCTAGAGGAATTGTATTGATGCGACCTAGTGCAAAGCAATTTATATTTGACATGTTAAAATAATCCTCATAAAAATGATATAAGCAAAAATAGCACAAAATTATTAGAAAAACTTAAGCACGCTCCAAAAAAGAGCAACTATTTGAATATAAGGATCCTTTTGTGAACAAAAACAATTATGTAATTTCTGTTGGTCACTGCAGAGAACTTGGTGCAACAATTGAAAAAGATGGCGTAAACTTCGCTTTATGGTGCCCTGATGCAGCAGAAATAGAACTACTTCTTTTTAAAGATAAAGATGACGATGCACCTGAAATCGTTAACCTTTCATCAAACGTATTCAAATCAACATACTTCTGGCATGTTAAGGTTTTAGGCCTTAAGGCTGGACAGATATACGCATGGCGCGTAAAGAAAGCTGTAACAGAAAACAGTAAATCAGTTGA
This sequence comes from Succinivibrio sp., assembly GCF_045124615.1. Classification (NCBI taxonomy): domain Bacteria; kingdom Pseudomonadati; phylum Pseudomonadota; class Gammaproteobacteria; order Aeromonadales; family Succinivibrionaceae; genus Succinivibrio; species Succinivibrio sp. The sequence continues at coordinate 855 of NZ_JBGVMC010000319.1, read as the reverse complement.
AGTAAACAAGGTTCTGCTCGATCCTTACTCTAAGAGAGTTATCTTCCCAACTGAATATAAGCGTTTCCAGCATGATGATGAAAAAGAGAATTTCAGATGCTCTTTAAAGAGTGCAGTTATTGATATTGATGATTACGACTGGGGTATTGAGACATTCCCACATCATTCTCTTGAAAATACCATCATCTATGAGATGCATGTAAAAGGCTTTACTGCAGATAAGTCATCTAATATAAGTGATGATATCAAGGGTACATACAGAGGTCTTATTGAGAAGATCCCTTATTTAGTTGAGCTTGGCGTAACAACTGTTGAGCTTATGCCTATCTTCCAGTTTGACGAAAATGATGCAAGACCTGGTCACAAGAACTATTGGGGATATTCTCCAATGGCATTTTTTGCACCTCATGACTGTTTCAGCTCTGATAAGTCTATTATGGGACCTATCAATGAATTTAGAGATATGGTCAAAGCTCTGCACAAAAATGGTATTGAAGTAATTCTTGATGTGGTTTACAACCATACATCAGAAGGTGATGAACAAGGTCCTACATACTGTTTTAAGGGATTAGATAAAAACGGTTACTACATCATTAATAATGGTTATCATCAGAACTTCTCAGGTTGCGGTAACTCATTAAATGCAAATCAGCCAGTTGTCAGAAACATGATCTTAGATTCATTGATTTTCTGGCATCAGAAGATGCATGTTGATGGTTTCAGATTTGATTTGGCATCTATTCTTACAAGAGATAAGACAGGTGCTCCGATGAATGACAACTCTACTCTGCTCACCATTGATGCTCATGCAAGTCTTGCAGATGCAAAAATCATTGCTGAACCTTGGGATGCAGG
>NZ_JBGVMC010000318.1:0-7683 GCF_045124615.1 Succinivibrio sp. | reverse complement strand
CAAAGAGCCTACGAAGATAAGCTTAATATAAAAGGTATATTTTTCAGATATGATGCGGCTAGCATAACTTCTGTAGAGATGGAAAAACGATCAGATTTGTATGGCATTCAGAAAACTTACACTGATCTGTACGAGAAATATAAAATTCCAATGTATGTCTGCGGTGGTGACCTTCAGGAAAAAGGTATATCAGTAGAGAGTATAGAAAAATCCTTTACATTATCAGGAAATGCAGAGCTGTCTATGATGATATCCACATGTGACAAGGTACTGGAGTTATAAATGATCACAATTGTAATTAAAACTCCTTTCAGTCAGTCGATGACATATAAACAGGGAATTGAATGCTCTTTAAATCTTGCTGATGCAGGGGATGATGTATGTGTATTTCTATCACAGACATTTACAGAGGATCTTATACTGTCATCAAATCAAGATAGTGTAGCTGAAAATGTAAGAAAACAGTTAAAGCAGTTAGAGCTATATGAAATACCGATATATTCTTCATGTGGATTTACATCAACGCAAAAAGCTAAATTAAATGATTTGGTTAAGGTCAGCTCAAAAGTGGTGGTGTTTTGATGAAAGTTTACATAATCAGCGACAAAAGAGATATCTCAAATTGGTTATCTAGCAGTTGTGATGTAGGCAATATCACAAACGATGATTACTGCTTTATTTCATTTAGTGCGGATCTTGAAAAAGTAAGAGAAAAATGCTCATTTATTCAAACAGAAAAACTGTTTTGTTTAGAAGATGTTGGATCTTTAGAGCTGTTATATTCGCTATTAAAAGAAAAAAGTACAATTCTTGTTAATCTTTAGTTATAAAAAAAGCGATAATTTTTCTCTCATTTCCCATAAAAAAGCCGTTTCGAAAAAAAATATTTGATCTTTGATTTATATTTGTATTAAAATTCACAGACCCTATTTGTAGGGGTATAGTAAGATCTGTCCATTTTGGACTAACAGGAGATTTTAATTTAATGTCTACTATTAATCAGTTGGTTCGCAAGCCACGCGTTAAAGTAGTTTCTAAGAACAAGGTTCCAGCTCTGGAAGCTTGCCCACAGAAACGTGGCGTTTGCACCCGTGTTTATGCTACCAAGCCTAAAAAGCCTAATTCAGCTATGCGTAAGGTATGCCGTGTTCGTTTAACTAATGGTTTTGAAGTTACTTCATACATTGGTGGTGAGGGTCACAACCTTCAGGAGCACTCTGTAGTAATGATCCGTGGTGGTCGTGTTAAGGATTTACCAGGTGTTCGTTACCACACCATTCGTGGTTCTTTAGACTGCGCTGGTGTTAAAGACCGTAAGCAAGGTCGCTCTAAGTATGGTGTTAAGAAGCCTAAGGCTTAATATAACCCCTGTAGAGTAAGGCCAAACAAGTTTAATTAATGAAATTTTAGGTTTTGGAAAACCCTGAAATTAAGAGGATTTATAAATGCCTAGACGTCGTGAAGTTGCTCAGCGTAAAATTTTGCCAGATCCAAAATTTAATTCTGAGTTATTAGCAAAGTTTATCAATGTCGTAATGCAGGATGGTAAGAAGTCCATCGCTGAAGCCATCGTATATGGCGCATTAGACACCATTTCTGAGAAGAGCGGCAAGGACCACCTCGCCCTGTTTGAGGAGGCACTTGAGCACATCCGCCCAGACGTAGAAGTTAAGTCTCGTCGTGTTGGTGGTGCTAACTATCAGGTTCCAGTTGAAGTTCGTCCTGCACGCGGTAACGCATTAGCTATGCGTTGGTTAGTTGAGGCTGCTCGTAACCGTCATGAGAAGAGCATGGCAGCAAGATTAGCAGCTGAAATGGCAGATGCAGTTGAGAACAAGGGTACTGCAGTTAAGAAGCGTGAAGATGTTCACCGTATGGCTGAGGCTAACAAGGCATTCAGTCACTTCCGCTGGTAGTACAGGAGTTAATTTATTATGGTTCGTGAAACACCGATTAATCTCTATCGTAACATCGGTATCAGTGCTCACATTGATGCTGGTAAGACAACCACAACCGAGCGTATCTTATTCTATACAGGTAAGAGCCACAAGTTAGGTGAGGTTCACGATGGTGCTGCTACCATGGACTGGATGGTTCAGGAGCAGGAGCGTGGTATTACAATTACTTCAGCTGCTACAACATGTTTCTGGCATGGTATGGCAGGTCAGTGGAAGAATGCATACCGCTTCAATATTATTGACACCCCAGGCCACGTAGACTTTACTGTTGAAGTAGAGCGTTCAATGCGTGTTCTTGACGGTGCAGTTATGGTTTACTGTGCTGTAGGTGGTGTTCAGCCACAGTCTGAGACCGTATGGCGTCAGGCAGTTAAGTACAAGGTTCCACGTATTGCTTTCGTTAACAAGATGGACCGTACTGGTGCTAACTTCTTACGTGTTGTTGAGCAGATCAAGACTCGTTTAAAGGGTAACCCAGTTCCATTAATGTAACCTATCGGTAAGGAAGATAATTTCGTTGGTGTAGTTGACTTAATCAAGCGTCAGGCTATCGACTGGGATGAAGCATCTCAGGGTATGAAGTTTGAGTACACCGAAATTCCTGCAGATATGGTTGAGGAAGTTGAAGAGTGGCGTACCAAGTTAGTTGAAGCAGCTGCTGAGGCTAACGAGCAGTTAATGGATAAGTTCTTTGGTGGCGAAGAGTTAACTGAAGAAGAAATCAAGGCTGGTTTACGTGAGCGTACATTACGTAACGAAATCATCCCTATGTGCTGTGGTTCAGCATTCAAGAACAAGGGTGTTCAGGCAATGCTTGACGCTGTTGTTGAGTACTTACCATCTCCAGCAGATGTACCTGATGTTGAAGGTAAGACCTTAGATGGCAACCCAGATACACGTAAGGCTGATGATGCAGCTCCATTCTCAGCATTAGCATTCAAGTTAGCTAACGATCCATTCGTAGGTAACTTAACATTCTTACGTTGCTATTCAGGCGTTATCGCATCAGGCGATACCGTTATGAACTCTGATAAGCAGAAGCGCGAGCGTTTTGGTCGTTTAGTTCAGATGCACGCTAACGCACGTCAGGAAGTTAAGGAAGTTTACGCAGGTGATATCGTAGCAGCAATTGGTTTAAAGGAAACCACAACAGGTGATACCTTATGTGATCCTGAGCATCCAATTCTACTTGAGTCAATCGAATTCCCAGAGCCAGTTATCTCTGTTGCTGTTGAGCCTAAGACTAAGGCTGACCAGGAGAAGATGGCTATCGCTTTAAACCGTTTAGCTCAGGAAGATCCTTCATTCCGTGTTCGCACTGATGAAGAGTCTGGCCAGACCATTATTTCTGGTATGGGTGAGTTACACCTTGATATTATTGTTGACCGTATGCGTCGTGAGTTCAAAGTTGAATGCAACGTTGGTAAGCCACAGGTAGCATACCGTGAGACAATCAAGGCTCAGGTTGAGCAGGAAGGCAAGTTTGTTCGTCAGTCTGGTGGTCGTGGTCAGTATGGTCACTGCTGGTTACGTATCGAGCCTCTCGAGCAAGGCAAGGGTTACGAGTTCGTTAACGAGATCGTTGGTGGTGTTATTCCTAAGGAATACATTCCAGCTATCGATAAGGGCTGTCAGGAGCAGATCGCTAACGGTGTTATTGCTGGTTACCCAGTAGTAGACGTTAAGATCACTGTATTTGATGGTTCTTACCACGAAGTTGACTCATCAGAAATGGCATTCAAGATTGCAGCTTCTATGGCATTCAAGGATGGCTTCAAGAAGGCACAGCCTGTATTATTAGAGCCATTAATGAAGGTTGAAGTTGACACTCCTGAAGAGTACATGGGTGATGTTATCGGCGATTTAAACCGTCGTCGTGCTCTTGTTGAAGGTATGGAAGACGGCCCTATGGGCAAGATCGTTCATGCTATGGTTCCTCTCGGTGAAATGTTTGGTTACGCAACAGACCTTCGTTCACAGACTCAGGGCCGTGCTTCTTACGTAATGGAATTTGGCCACTACGCTGAGGCTCCAAGAAATATCGCTGAGGCAGTTATTGCTGAGCGTCAGACTAAGTCTGAATAATTTATTTGTTAATTTAACTGGTGCGGTTACCCCCGCACCTCTAAAACTAAGGAAATTAAAAAATGGCAAAAGAGAAGTTTGTCCGTGGTAAGACCCACGTAAACGTTGGTACCATTGGTCACGTTGATCACGGTAAGACCACTTTAACTGCAGCTATCACTACTGTTTTAGCAAAGACTTTCGGTGGTGAGCCACGTAAGTTCGACCAGATCGATAACGCACCAGAAGAGAAGGCTCGTGGTATTACCATTAACACCTCTCACGTTGAGTACGATACAGCAAACCGTCACTATGCACACGTTGACTGCCCAGGTCACGCTGACTATGTTAAGAACATGATTACTGGTGCAGCACAGATGGACGGCGCTATCTTAGTAGTAGCAGCAACTGATGGTCCTATGCCACAGACACGTGAGCACATTCTTTTAGCACGTCAGGTAGGCGTACCATACATCGTAGTATTCTTAAACAAGTGCGATATGGTTGACGACGAAGAGTTATTAGAGTTAGTTGAGATGGATATCCGTGATCTGTTAAATCAGTATCAGTTCCCAGGCGACGACACTCCAATCATCCGTGGTTCAGCATTAGGCGCATTAAACGGTGAAGAGAAGTGGGAAAAGGCTGTATTAGAGTTAGCAGAGACCTTAGACTCATACATCCCAGATCCAAAGCGTGATATCGATGATCCATTCTTATTACCAATCGAAGATATCTTCTCAATTTCAGGTCGTGGTACTGTAGTAACAGGCCGTGTTGAGCGTGGTATCGTTCACGTAGGTGATGAAGTTGAAATCGTTGGTATTCGTCCAACCACCAAGACCACTGTAACTGGCGTTGAAATGTTCCGTAAGTTATTAGACGAAGGTCGTGCAGGTGATAACGTAGGTATCTTATTACGTGGTACAAAGCGTGATGAAGTAGAGCGTGGACAGGTATTAGCAGTACCAGGCTCAATCACACCACACACCAAGTTCACAGGTCAGGTATACGTATTATCAAAGGATGAAGGTGGTCGTCATACTCCATTCTTCAAGGGCTACCGTCCACAGTTCTTCTTCCGTACAACCGATATTACCGGTACAATCGAGTTACAGGAAGGCGTAGAGATGGTAATGCCAGGTGATAACACCGATATGTCAGTAACCTTAATCCACCCAGTAGCTATGGCTGAGGGTGAGAGATTCGCTATCCGTGAGGGTGGTCGTACTGTAGGTGCTGGTGTTGTTGGTAAGATCATCGAGTAATACCTTTTTATACTAGCATTATTATGTTCCGCAACAGCAGTTAAATGCTGTTGCGGTTTAATTGTCTATAGCGAATGAATCGCGATATTTAAAACGGATAAATCCTATGGCAGACAATAAAGGCAAAGTTGCCACTGCAGATAAAAAAAATACAGCTAAAAAGCCTGCTCAGGGGGCAAAGGCTGATCTTTTCATCTCTCCAGCATTAAGTGCTGTATTCTGGATTCTTTCAGTTGTAATTGTAGCTTCTGCTATTATTGGAAATTACTATTACACTAATTTTGTAGTTGTTGATGAAACAACATTTGGTCGTTTAGCACGTGTTGCTATTGTTATATTGGGGCTTGCTTTAGGTTTAGGCAGTGCACTTTTAACAAACAAGGGCCGTGCTTTATTAAGTTTTTCACGCCAGGCATATACTGAATTAAGAAAGGTTGTATGGCCTACACGTCAGGAAGCTGTTCAGACAACTTTTATTGTATTTGTTGCAGTTTGCGTTGTAAGTTTATTCCTGTATTTCTGTGATGTAATCTTCTTACAGATTGTTCGCCTATTTACTTTATAAGTTAGTCTTCTAAGGATGTAACTATGACTAAAGATGAAATTGTTGATGCACCATTAATGACTGAAGCTCCATCTTCTACAGAAGCTTCAAGTGCAGTTCAGACCGTTGCTTCCGAGGAAGGAAAGGCACCTGCAAAGAAGAATAACTATTTTGGTGGTGATTCTTTCCGCTGGTACGTTATTCAGGCCTTTTCTGGCTTTGAGCAGAGAGTTGCTTTAACTTTACAGGAAAGAATTAAGATCCATGGTATGGAAGAATACTTTGGCGAGATTCTTGTTCCAAAAGAGAAAGTTAAAGAAATCAAAGATGGAAAGAAGCGCGAGTCAGAGAGAAAGTTTTTCCCTGGATACGTTTTAGTTAACATGAGAATGACTTCTGAGTCATGGCAGTTAGTTAAGCATACAGATCGTGTTTTAGGTTTTATTGGCGGAACTTCTGAAAAACCTCTTCCTATTACTGAAGCTGAAGCAAATAAGATTTTAAATCGCCTCAAAGAGACTGAGGATTCACCACGTCCAAAGACAATGTTCGAGGTTGGTGAACACGTTCGTGCAATTGAAGGTGCTTTCAAAGATTTCGTTGGTACTGTTGAAAAGGTTGATTATGAAAAGAATCGCCTAACAGTTTCAATTGCTATTTTTGGAAGAGCAACTCCAGTTGAACTCGACTTTACTCAGGTAGAAAAAGATCTTTAATTCTTGCATGTGCAACCTATCAGGTTGCACATTCTGATAAAATCCTTCAAATTCAATTATCTTTGAAAATCTTGCCGATAAAAAAGCGGTTTATAAAAAAAATAGTTGATCTGTGTCTAAAAATTCTGTATAATCTCAAAACTATTTTTTACGAGTAATCGTGAGAATAGAAATACCATTATTGGTCGGGAAGCGTGTTAGCACACGCGATATTACCCATATTTTATAGGAATCTTAAAAATGGCAAAGAAAGTTACTGCCTATATCAAATTACAAGTTGGTGCTGGTAATGCTAATCCAGCTCCACCAGTTGGCCCAGCTTTAGGTCAGCACGGTGTTAACATTATGGAGTTCTGTAAGGCATTCAATGCTAAGACTTCAAACATGGAAAAGGGTTTACCAGTTCCTGTTATTATCACCGTATATTCAGATAAGTCATTTACCTTCGTATCTAAGTCAACCCCAGCTTCTTACTTAATTAAGAAGACTTTAAATCTTAAGTCTGGTTCTCACAAGCCAGGTACTGAGGTTGCTGGTAAGATCACTATGGATCAGTGCCGTGAAATTGCTAAGGCTAAAGAGCCTGATATGACTGGTGCAGACGTTGATGCATCAGCACGTACCATTGCTGGTACCGCACGTTCAATGGGCATCCAGGTGGAGGGTTAATTCGATGGCTAAGATTGCAAAGCGTTTAAAAGAGATTCGTGCAGCTGTTGATAAGACCAAGCAGTATGATGTTAAGGCTGGTTTTGAGTTATTAAAGTCAACCGCTAAGGCAAAGTTCGTAGAGAGCGTTGATGTATCAATCCAGTTAGGCATTGATGCTACTAAGTCAGATCAGAACGTTCGTGGTGCTACCGTATTACCTCATGGTACTGGTAAGACCGTTCGCGTTTTAGTATTCACCCAGGGTGAATTAGCTGATCAGGCTAAGGCAGCAGGTGCTGATTTCGTTGGTATGGACGAGTTAGCAGCTGAAGTTAAGAAGGGCAAGTCAGACTTTGACGTTGTTATTGCTTCTCCTGATGCAATGCGTGTTGTAGGTCAGTTAGGTCAGATCTTAGGTCAACGTGGTTTAATGCCAAACCCTAAGGTTGGTACTGTAACTCGTGACGTTCCAACTCCAGGTA
>NZ_JBGVMC010000317.1:0-1588 GCF_045124615.1 Succinivibrio sp. | reverse complement strand
AACTGCATAAGCATTTGAGGCTTGATCTCTTCCGGCACTTCATCTGCAAGAATGCGGCTTAAATGCGTTGTTGTGTCCGGGCATTTGATCTCGATCAAGCCGTCACTACTTACTAGGCCGTCTGGACTTGCTCCGAGATATTGTATAGATTCGTGCTTAACAAAACCGCTTAACAATACGGTGTGACCTGTTGCCAGCTCATAAGCACTTAAAGCGTTTTCTTCCTGTTCTGTTCCCCATTCCATGCGCCTGCGTGCATCTGCAGTAAAGTGATCCTCTGTCTGTAGTCCTGTTAATTGCTCGCTTAGAATACGCATAGTCAAACCGTCAACCTTAGCAGGTGTTTGTGCGACAATCTCCCCTTTCTGGTATCGGATCACATTTCCGGCCATTGAGGCGGTCAAATGCCCTATTCGCTGCTTAAACCAATCCTCATTTCTTTGTAGATTATTCATAGTCAATCTTCTTTTTTGCTAACAAATTTTTGTTTTCGTCAAAAGCTTTTTTCAAAAGATTGTTAATATACGCTCCCTTTGATTTTTTTGCTTTTTTTGATAAGTAGTCTAAAGCGATAAAAAACTTTTTTGACGTATACAGTGAGAATGTTTTTCTCTCTTTAATGTTCATAATTTCCTCTACATAAACATTGCTTTTAACTCATTATGTAAGCCTGAATAAATTAAGGCCGCTTTCTCTGGTTTTGACAACTGATTAAAAAAGCTCTCATATACCTGGAATCCCTGTGCCGCACAATTTCTTGCATTCTGTTCTAGCTGTGGAGTTAATTGTGCATTCTGATAGCTGTTGCCCTGTTGCTGCTGATTCATATTATAATTGCCGTCTGTATCATCCCCAGTAGCAATTCCCAGCAGGGCGCATAAACTGTAACGCTTTGCATAGGTAAGAATTGATCCTGCAGTCTGTGCAAGTGATTTGCCTTTCTCTGCCTGCAGGGGCACGATAAACGGATCGGAGGTGATTTTCTCACCTGAAACATGAATAAGCTCGGTTACAATTCCTATGGATGTGAACTGTTCGCCCTGCTGTGTCTGTGTTTTCTGAATTAAGACAAAATTATGCTCATTGAGTAATGGGCGCACAATTTTGATAATATCGTCAAAATTTGCGTAATTGCCGTAAACTGCTTTTGAAGTTTTAGCGATTGTCGGTATTGCCTTTTGTACCTCAATCAAATCAGTATATAGATTTGCTACTGCAGGCTTTTTGGTTTTTGCCTTTGATGGTTTTTCAGCGGTTGAATTATCAACGGTTTCGATTGAATCTGTCATTTTGTTACCTCGATTTTGTTGTTACCTGTATATACTATACAACATATATTATATATTGCAAGTTAAATTTTTAAAAAATTGTCCCATATACCAAAAAACATAAAAAAGGCTTTGATATAAGATCACTCCATCAGCAATAATAAAAGAAAAACGCAAAATTATTTTGCATTTAACTTTAAAAGTGTATTCACGGAAATTATGAGCTTTAAGGTATAAATAGCCTGTAATCTCTTTTGCATTGTCTTTTATTGCTGTTACACAAAAAAAGATCAGCGTAATAAACGCAAAAAAGTGAATCA
>NZ_JBGVMC010000316.1:0-1744 GCF_045124615.1 Succinivibrio sp. | reverse complement strand
AAACTTGATGAGAACATGATTAGATTAAGACAGGAAGCTAATGTTAATTATCATCGAAATGAGGGAAATGAAAAGATTTCTATCATAAATGCAAAGAAAGAAGCATTAGAGAATTCAAAGCGTTCTGACAATAACGAGAATGAAAGGTCTTTATCAGCTTCTTTTTCACAGATTTCTCAAGGGGATTATGATAAAAACAAGAAAAAGAATACTAAAAAGAATACATACCAGAAAAAAACAGATGCACTTATCAATGCCTTTAAATAAAGGGAGATCTCATGCATTTTTCATTGAAGTTTGAGATCTACTTTTTCATATTCTTTTTGCTTCTAATTATAGTTAGATCAATTTTCAGAGAACATGACAGACGTAACAGAGCTTTTTTAAGGTGCTGTTATGTTCTTATGTTCTTATGCATATTAAGACAGATCCATAGCTGTTTTTCATTTTCTTATTACTATGAAATTTTTTATTTTATGCAGAGTCTGGATTTTTCTGTATGGATTTGTTTGTCTTATTGCTGGGTGTATATGGTTCTTGAGAAGGTTGGCTTTGAAAATATCATTAGAAAAAAAAGTACTGTTTTATTACTTTTTACTCCAGTAATCATTATTACAGTCCTCTCATTCATGTCACCTTTTAATTATGCACTTTTTAAGTTTAATCTTTTTGGAGAGCCATCCCCAAGCAGATTTAGTTTTGTGCTTTATTATTTTGTAGTCGTTTATGCATCTGTAGGCTTTTTGGCTTGTTTATATAATTTCATGCGTTATTCAAGAACACTACAGGCAAAAGAGATTCTCTTTTTAGGTATATTTACCTTATTTATAGGTGTTTCCCAGTACTATTCAGCTTATTCTAATAATAATCTTTATGCATGTGTATATCTTCTGTCTTTAGTGATGTACTATATAGCTCTTCATGAGGATAAGGTATTTATCGATCCTCTGACTGGTCTTAACAACAGAAACCGTTTTAGGCGGTATCTTTCATATATCATGTCTTCCCAGTCATTGAGAGTTAATATGTATCTTACATATATTGATATTGATAATTTTAAATCCATCAATGACAACCATGGGCATCTAACAGGTGATCTTGCTTTAAGAACAGTTGCTGAGGCAATGCGAGAGATAAGTGTAAATTCAAAGAACTTTTTAGCAAGAATCGGTGGTGATGAATTTGTAATTGTTTCTTCTCATCCTACTCAGACTGATTTGAAAGCTATGATAGTGAGAATGAAAAAATGCCTCAATGAAAAGGCCAAATCCAATTTTTCTGATTTTACAGTTGGTTTTTCTGTAGGTACAACTCAGCTTAACATACCATATTCTAGTATTTCTGATGTCATTAAATCAGCTGATAGAAATATGTACAGGCAAAAGCAGATGAAAAAGCAAGGCTTAATCAGTGAAAGCGGAGCAATCAGAAAATGAACCAGCTAATTTCATATTCACTGCAGATAGATATTTTATGTATTTGTATATTTTTGCTGATTGCTTTTAATCTTTGGAAAAGTGGAGAAAAAACAAAACAGCTATACATATCTGTCATAGCAATTGTATTTGTTCAGTGTCTTTCAACAGGAGTTGTTACATATATGCATGCAGGTAACTGTATGCTAGAACTTTCTTTGAAATTGCCATGTGTTCAGTCTATTAAACTTATTGTATTTTTTACATGTTTGAACAATTTTATGGCAGTATTTACATCTTATATTATCTTTGTAATTACTTATCAGAAA
>NZ_JBGVMC010000315.1:0-2933 GCF_045124615.1 Succinivibrio sp. | reverse complement strand
AGCATCAGTCTGCTCTATTACTGAATCTTCCAACCATATTTACGACTTTTATCTTAAGATCTTTTGCATCATTTATTTTCTAGATAACTCTTAACAGAAAATAACAGCAATCTTAACAATCTGTTTTTATAGTTTTCTTTATATTTGAATATGATCTTTGGAGTCTACTATGAAAAAGAAAACTAAAGTCGCAAAATTCAAAAGAGATAATGAACTTGCAATAAATCATCTGCAAGCTCTAAGACAAAGATACCTAAAAGATATATCTGTTAATACCACAGATACTGATCATAAAACTGCTGACATAAACAGAGTTAAAAACAGAATTTCTGATTTGAATCTATTTATGTATCTTTAGTTTTATAACCTTTAATATGCTTGCATTAGATAAAAATAATCCAATAAATCAGAACAGAAACTAAAATTCGTGTATAATTTCACAATCGTACAGAAGCATAAAAAAGGTTGTTTTTTATACCACTTTCTCAGTAATGCTATATAGCTTTACAATATACTCTGTACAATATCTTCTGCTTTGGCAGATCTGATAATTAACAATTTCCTGCACGCTAAATTAGGTAAAGATTTATCATGAGCAATGCATTAACTAACACTGAATTTAATTTCCCAGGTCAAAAGAGTGTTTATCACGGAAAGGTTCGTGATGTTTATAACATCAATAATGAAAAGCTTGTTATGGTTGCAACAGACCGTATTTCAGCATTTGACGTAATCCTTCCTGAAGGTATTCCTTTCAAAGGTCAGGTTTTAAACCAAATCGCAGCTAAATTCTTAGATGCTACTGCTGACATCTGCCCTAACTGGAAATTAGCATCACCTGATCCAATGGTTACCGTTGGTGTTATGTGTGAAGGCTTCCCTGTAGAAATGATTGTTCGTGGTTATCTGTGCGGTAGCTCATGGAGAGCATATAAGAGTGGTGTTCGTGAGATCTGTGGTGTAAAACTACCTGATGGCATGAAAGAGAATCAGAAGTTTGATGAGCCAATTATCACTCCTACAACTAAGGCAGAAATTGGTGAGCACGATGCTGACATCTCTAAAGAGGAAATCTTAAAGAGAGGTCTTGCAACTCCTGAGGAGTATGAGCTTTTAGAGAAATATACTCTAGCTCTTTTCAAGAGAGGCTCAGAGATTGCAAACAAGCGTGGTCTTATTCTTGTTGATACAAAATATGAATTCGGTAAGCACGACGGTAAGATTTACTTAATGGACGAAATCCACACTCCAGATTCAAGCCGTTACTTCTATATGGATGGCTATGAGGATCGCTTCAATAAGGGTGAGCCACAAAAGCAGCTATCAAAGGAATTCGTTCGTGAGTGGTTAATGGACAACGGATTCCAGGGTAAGGAAGGCCAGAAGGTTCCTGAGATGACTCCTGAAATTGTTCAGTCAATCTCTGACAGATACTTAGAGCTATACGAGAACATCGTTGGCGAGAAGTTTGAAAAGGTTCAGACAGGTGACGTACTTGCAAGAATCGAAAAGAATGTAACAGATTACTTAAACAAGTAATCAGACAAGAAAGCTGCCTTATGGCAGCTTTTCTTCACCTATATACATCAATCAACAAACACTCCAAACATTTTCATCAATCAAAAATACTCTAAAGTCCTCTAATTTAGATAACTCAACTTTTGCATTCTAACATTTAACTGAAAATCGGCATATAAATGCGGTTTAGCACCACAATTCCAGTTAAAAAAAATCAATTTGTTTAACTATTTAGGAATTTTGGTAAATTAGTAAGGATAAGCTAAGGTCAAATATCTGATTATTTAATCTTTTCCACTTCGATATAGCAGTCTTTCTTATAGAAACTGATTCCGTAGCTGTATATTTTGTTTACAAATGGATGAGTGATATAACTTTTTGCATATTCTTTATCATCAATCTGTTTTATTGCATTTTTTGCGTCATTTATTACAGATTCAATATTTTTTGATGCTTTAAGTTCAAGAATAACAACAGTATCTTCACTTTCATTTTTAAAGATGATATCAGCATAACCATCACCAGATTCACTGTTTGACTGATAATCGCTTATGCTATCAGAACAGTTTGTGAATACGCCAGATAAGAATCCATGATAGAAGTTCTCTTTCTTTGCCTTTGTTGCAAAATCTCTTACAGATACATATCCTTTTAGTAACTTTTTTAAATTGGTTTTTGCAGTTTCACAATCACCTTCAAACAGAGCATTAGCTATAAGCATAGCCTTATTCTCGCCTTGTGTTGATGATTCTTTAAAATGCTTTAATATATTTACCTCAAAACACTTTCTGATTTCTCTGTTTGGAATTTTAAGAGAATAGATAATCTCACCATCTTCCTCATTTACAACTCTATAACCATCAGATGTCAGATATCCTGTATGCAAAAGAAGGGAGAAGAAATCTATCTCTTCATGTTTTGATAAAGTATCATAATTCATTGAATCATTGATATAGGTTTCAATACTCAAACCATCCATCAGTGCCTGCATCTTGTCTGTTGCCTTATCAGTCAGATATCCTACATATGATAATAAGGCATTACTTGAGGTTGAGTTTATCCAGTAGTTTCCTGGTATTATCTCAGTGTTAGAAACTTTCTTTTTAACAGACTCTGCGATAAAGTTAATTACATCCCATGGACAGAACATCTCTTTTTTATAGAATCTGTATCCATCATAATTTTCTTTAACCAGCGTTGCATACTCTTCAAGCTCATAGTCTTTTAAAAGCTTTAGAGTCTCTTCTTTTGTAAAACCTATGATGGAATCAAAATCATAGTCCTCTGAAAGTACAGTATTTACAGTGATGTTGTTTACACCTGTAAAAATACTGTTCTTTGCTACCTTTAAACATCCTGTAAGAACTATCTTTTCTATTGGATATTCTGTGTTCTTGTTATTAGGTGTGATTTTC
>NZ_JBGVMC010000314.1:0-5569 GCF_045124615.1 Succinivibrio sp. | reverse complement strand
CGATTTCAGTAATATTACTGAAAGTTCCCATACTCTGAGACAGCATTTGAAAACCTTCAGCATAATAAGTTGTATTTGAGGATGCTATAACCTCATCAAAAAGAACAATTTCCTCATTCTCAATGTTTGAAGAAATAAACTTTTTAAATGTTATTTCATGGTTATTAACAGTAACTGATGCATTGATCTTTTCAAGATTTGTCTTGATTTTTTCGATTAAATCTACTGCTGTAAGCATACCCCACCTTTTGAGTTTTTTTCTAACTAATTGTCTGAGAGATAAGGATATTTTGCAATACAAACGACTGATAGAGATGTGAAAAATGAGATATAGTTCAATCAAATGGCGGAAAGGAGGAGATTTGAACTCCTGGAACATTAAAAATGTTCGTCGCATTTCGAGTGCGATGCATTCAGCCTCTCTGCCACCTTTCCATTGATGATCATTATAAGAATTTTCATTATTGATTCAATGATCATTTCTTCAAAGTGCGAATAAAACGTTTCTCATCTGCACTTGGTATTCTTGATTCTATGATTTTTGCAATTGCCTTGTTATGAGTTTTTAATGACAGCTTGTCTTTTTTTAGATATTCGATTGTAGAGTCTTTATCTGTACAGTACATTGTTGCAATACACCATGCAATTGCCATATGTACATAGTAATGACTGTCATCTGCTTTATCAAAAACACTGAATAGATAATTCATATATTCAAAAGAGCAGTAACAGTTGTTTGCACAAACAATGGCAAAACGTCTTACAAAAGGAGGATTTGCATTGTCAAAAAGAGGCTTTATAAACTCAAAAAATTTATTTTTATTCTTTTTGATAAATGGTTTTAAAAGCGTGCAAAAACCATCAACAATTGTCCAGCTGTTTAATAATTTAAAGAATTTTCTAATAAGTTCTATTGTATCTTCAAAAGATAAATCTGCTTTACTGATTGCAACTGCAAGGCAGTATCTTGTTTCAAAGTATGAATTTTCATCTAGTTGATTTATCAAAGATATTAAATCGTAATTGTGTTTTAAAAGTGACAGAGCAGTTTTTCTGACAGTAGGAACCTTTACACCAAGGATGATATCGTCTTTACAGATTTTTGATGTAAATTCTCTGTATTTTTCATCTTTTTGCACACAAAGTATTTTTTCAATCTCTTTTGTACAAATAGCAGTGCTTGTGCTCATTTCTAGAAAACCTCAGGCAGTTCATCAAAAGATGCTGTATATCTTTTTGAAAAATGATCTTTGTTGATTTTGTCCTTCTTTTTGTTTTCAACTTTTGTAAGTGAATGCACAGCTCCAAGATATATGGTATCTTTGTTCTCTTTATTTATTTTATCAACAGCGTTCATGAGGTTATTGTTTTTGTTCAGTTCACTCTGATCTGGTGCTTTACTGAACAAATCTGACTGAAAGCTTCTTGAATCCTTAAATTCATACAGTATGATGCCAGCCTTTGCATATTCATATCCATCAACAAAGATTCTATCTAAAAGAATTTTTGCTGCTGATATAAATACTCTGGTATCAGAGCAAGGATATTCTAGACTGATTGCAATTTCATTTGAATATTTCTTTGCATTACCAAAATAAGATGTTCTTATAAAAAGAGCCATCTTTTTTGCATACAGCTCTAATGATCGAAGCTTTTCACATGCGCATGAGACGTAATTTGCAACAGCCTCATAAATATCATCAATCTTTGTCAGTCTGTTTTTAAACGATCTTGACCACATGATCTGATTTTGACATTCAGAATCTACAAGGCTCTCTATGCAGTCTATTCCATTAAGCTCATTTATTGTTCTTGCAAGATTGATGTTATATCTTTTTCTCATGACCTCAGGATCAGCTTTAGATAGCGAATAAGCTGTTTTAAATCCTTCATTTGTGAGCTTTTCCTCACTTGCAGGGCCAATTCCCCATATTTCCTTTAATGGACTTTCAACAAGTATCTTCTGCCTTTTATCATCGCTAAGTGCGCTAAAGATTCCGCCTGTAAATGAATTTACCTTTGCATAGTGATTAGCAAGTTTTGCTAAAGTCTTGCTTGTTGCAACACCTATTCCTACGGTAATTCCTATCTGTTTTAGAACACATGCTCTGATTTTTTTTGCAGTTTTTATTGCCTCTGCTTCTGTAATATTTTTAAAACATAAAAATGCTTCATCAACAGAATATACCTCAATGTCCTGGCAGAATGATTCAAGGCAGAGCATTACTCTGTTTGAAATATTTAAATATAAAGAGAAGTTTGATGAGAATGTTTCAATTTTATATCTGTTAATTTTGTCCTGAATTTTAAAAACAGGAGAGCCCATTGCAATACCAAGATTTTTGGTTTCATTAGATCTTGATACAACAATTCCGTCATTGTTTGATAAAACAGCGACTGGTCTGTTTTTTAGATCTGGTCTGAATATCTTTTCGCATGATACGAAAAAGTTATTGCAGTCGCACAGAAGATATACAATTGATAATTTATTTATCTTACTCATAAGACAAATATAACTTTTATAGGTATGTATTTCAATAGATAATTTGGCGTAAAAATTTGCGATTTATTACGGAAAATGAAAATACAAAACAATTTTTGCAAGCTGAATAACATTAAAAAACTTTTGTGTTAGTAAATAATAAAAAAATATCACATAATTAAAGCAAAGAATATTTGTAACCGTTTACGGATTTTATGGTGAACTGATGAGCGTAACATTAAAGGATCTTGCTAAAGCTTCAGGTGTATCAATAGGAACTGTTTCAAGAGCTTTAAATGATAAAAATGAGGTAAGTGCAAAAACATCTGAAAAGATTAGACAGCTTGCCCATGAACTTGGTTATATTCCAAACAGAGCAGGTAGAGCATTATCTGCACAAAAGAGCATCAGCTGTATTGGTGTATCAATTCCAAGTATTAATTCCCCTTTTTTTGATGATATCAAAAAAGGTCTTGATACTGGCTTAAGAGAGTTTAAAGATCTTGGTATTGATGTGATATTAAAAGAGCAGGAAGGTTGGGATGTTTCAACTCAGATTAAGATCATTGATGAGCTTGTTGAAGCTGGCTGCAAGGCTCTTGTGATCTGCTGTGTTGATTCTATCAGTATGCGAGAAAAGATAAACTCTCTGTATGAAAGCGGAATTCCTGTAGTTCTTTTAAATAATGAGATACCAGAGACTAACAGATTATTTTTTGTAGGTCCTGATTATTTAAAATCAGGTCAGGTTGCAGCTTCAATGGTTACAAAATGCTGTAATTTTACTCCTCTTAAGATCCTTTTAGTTGTTGGTTACAAAGAGCATATTGGACATAAAACCCGTGTAAAAGGTTTCATTGATGAGCTTAAAAAAGAGAGAAATGATATTGAGATTATTGATACTATTGAAGGTTGCGATCAGGATATCATTACTCAGCAGGTAACAATGAAAGCATTTTTAGAGCATCCTGAGATAAATGTTGTATATATGACATCAGGCTCAGGTGTAAGTGGTCTTGGAGCAGCAATTATCGCTGATTCCATGCACAAGCGCTTTGTTGTAGCCTGCGATGAGATTTATACAACAAAAGAACTTGTAAAAAACGATATAATCGATTTTGTTGTATGTCAGCAGCCATATAATCAAGGATATCAGGTTATTAAAAAGCTGCATGAATATTTAAACAAGGTTGGAAATACAACTGCTTGTGATTACATTGTTGAACCAGTTATAAAAGTTAAAACTCATTTTGATTGATTTTTTTAGATTTTATAATGGTTCTTTTAAGATCCTTTATTAGATAAATCAAATGCTACCTTTTGGTAGCATTTTTTTGATACCAGCTAATAAAGAAAAAAAAGTAAAAATATGATACTCAATATAAGAAAGCCTGGCATAAGCCAGGCACATGAGTGTTATTCATTGTAAGGAAAAATCAGTCTTTCTTTTTCTGTCCGTAGTAGGCATTTTTACCATGCTTTCTTAAATAGTGCTTATCTAAAAGCTCCTGCTGCATTCTTGTAAGATCAGATCTTAAAGTTAAAGCATGATATGCCATATAGGCAACTTCCTCTAAAACTACAGCATTATATACGGCATTGTCTGGATCTTTTCCCCAGCAGAAAGGTCCATGTGAATAAACTAGGCATGATGGTACATCCTTAAGCGCGATATTTCTTGTTTTAAAGGTTTCAACTATAAGTTTGCCTGTCTCAAGTTCATATTCACCTGCAATTTCCTGAGGTGTCATTTTTCTTGTACATGGAATGTCACCATAAAAATAATCTGCACCAGTTGTTCCAAGTGCAGGAATATCAAGACCTGCCTGTGCAAATGATGTTGCATTTCTTGAATGGGTATGTACGATACCGCCGATATCCTCACATGCTTTATAAATCTCAAGATGAGTTGCAGTATCAGTTGATGGATTTAAATCACCTTCAACTACCTTACCTGTTTCAAGATCAACTACAACCATATCAGAAGCTTTCATTGTTTCATAATCAACTCCTGATGGTTTGATAACAACAAGACCAGTATTTCTGTCGATTCCTGAAACATTACCCCATGTAAATGTCACAAGATTGTGTTTTGGAAGGTCTAGGTTTGCTTTGAAAACCGCGTGCTTTAATTCTTCTAACATGGCTAAAACCTCAGTAGATCAATAATCTACAAATATTATAGAAAAGAAAATAAATAAAAACTTGATGAAGTTAAAATATTCGTAAAGGGTTTGAGTATATAAAATTAACATTTTGAAAAATAAGTAAAATTAAATATACAAACGATTGCGAAAATTATATGTAATTAGTAAACGTCATGGAGTTTTTAAGAAGTTTTACTGGTTTTATTCTCTTATCTATAAGAAGAAGAGAACTTCTTTTATCAATAAACAGAGCTTCTTTTAAGAGTGGCAATGAAATGGTATTGATAATCTTAGAGTGCTGAAAATGCAAAATCAGATTCTGTAAATTGAGCTGATAGTCAGAGCAGATATCAACTGTATCATTAAGTTTCTCATCAATGATGATGTTAAGAGCTCTAATACAGTCATTTAAAGTGATATAAGGAACATAGTTTTGTCCATTTAAGAAATTCAATTTAGGAAGATAGGACAGATAATGGATTAAACCACCTTTTTTTGAAAGAACAGTTGCAAATCTGGCAATACAGACATTTGTCATTGAAAATCTTTTTTGTGCTCTTCTCTCAACTTTCTGACAGATATTTGCAAAGCAGCTGTTATCCATTGTAATTGCACTTGCTTGAATAAACTGAACAGGACGATTGTTTTTTAGTGCATAGTAAAGATAGTCAATAAGATCAATTCTTGATTTTTCAATTTCCAGAAGTCTTTTTTCAGTCAGAATTTTTTTAGATATTGATTCTCCTGCAAGATTTACAACAATCTCAACTAGAGGGATTTTATCAGTATAGCTAAGAATTCTGATTGCAGATGGCAGCACGTTTTTGGCATCTATAATATTTCTTGAGAGCACAAAAATTTCATGCCCCTTTTGTAAAAGTAAAGAGCAAAGTGATCTTCCTATAAGACCAGTACCACCTGTAATCAGTATTCTCATAAA
>NZ_JBGVMC010000313.1:0-14568 GCF_045124615.1 Succinivibrio sp. | reverse complement strand
TAAGAACTCATTTAATACACCCTTTAATTCAGCAAATGAGGTATGCTCTTCAACTAGAAGGCCTTCAACCTGATGGAACATTGGGGTATGGGTCATATCATAGTCATTACGATATACACGACCTGGAGCGATAATTCTGATAGGTGGTTTTTGAGTTTCCATTGTACGCACCTGAACAGAAGATGTCTGTGATCTTAACAGAAGACCGTTCTCAACTGAGAATGTATCCTGTGAAGAACGGGCAGGATGATTTGGAGGAAGATTTAAAGCATCAAAATTATGATAATCATCCTCAATTTCAGGACCACCTACAACTGAGAAGCCCATTGAACCGAAGATTTCTTTGATACGCTCTATAGTTCTGCTGATAGGATGAATGTTGCCATATTCTCTATGGCGGCCAGGAAGAGAAATATCAACGGTTTCCTTAGATAATTTCTCCTGTAAAGCAGCATTCTCAATGCTTGCTCTGCGCTCTTCAACAGCAGCAACTACAGCCTGCTTTGCCTGGTTGATTAGTGCACCACGTTCTGGACGCTCCTGTGCAGATAACTTTGATAGTTCCTGCATAAAGGAGGCAAAAATACCTTTCTTACCTAACAGATTTACACGAACAGCATCTAACTCTTGTAAATTCTTTGCGTTATTTGCTGCCTCAATACCGTCTAATCTGGCTTGTTCTAACTTATCCATTGATATTTACCAATATTTTGACATTTGACGATTAAAAAAAATTAATACTGCGATTATCTCATTTTTTAGGGATAAATGCCAATTTTTAAGAGGTAAACAAGAATAGATTCTAGTATTATAAAAACGAAAACACCCGGATAAACCGGGTGCCAAATAAAGATTATATTCGTAAAAAGAATTAATTGATCTTCTCGCGAATACGTGCTGACTTACCTGAACGGTCACGTAAGTAGTATAACTTAGCACGGCGAACGTCACCACGACGTGTTACCTTAACTGAAGCGATCATTGGTGAGTTTGTCTGGAAAACACGCTCAACACCTTCACCTGATGAAATCTTACGAACGGTGAAAGATGAGTTTAAGCCACGGTTACGCTTAGCAATAACGTTACCCTCAAAAGCCTGTAAACGGGTCTTATCACCTTCAACAACCTTAACCTCAACACGTACGGTGTCACCTGGGTTGAACTCAGGGATGTCTGTACGGATTTGCTCTTTCTCAAGCTGATCAATAATTGGGTTGCTTGCCATTTTGAAATACCTACCATTAAGTAAAAACAAAAAACTTATTCTAAACCATGCTCTTTTTTATACTCAGCAAGAAGTTTAATTTCTTCCTTAGTAAGAGTACGGTTTTCAAGCAGATCAGGACGCCTTTGCAAGGTTCTTCCCAAACACTGCTTTAAACGCCAAGAACGAATCTTTTCATGATGTCCACTCATCAGAACCTCAGGAACCTTAAGACCGTTGATTTCCTCTGGTCTAGTATACTGAGGAAAATGAAGAAGACCTTTTGCAAAAGTATCCTCATTGGCATTCTGAATGTTTCCTAAAACACCAGGAACCATTCTTGAAACTGAATCGATGATACACATGGCAGGAAGTTCACCCCCTGACAGGACATAGTCACCGACCGAAACCTCCAGATCGACTTCAGTCTGAAGGACGCGTTCATCAATACCCTCATAGCGACCTGCTATAAGAATAATTGAGCCCCAACTGTGGAATTTGGTGACCAGAGAGTGATTTAGCTGCACTCCTTGAGGAGACATGCAGACAACTTTTGTTCCATCCGGTGCTTGAGCTTTTGCTGCCTTGATAGCATCTGACAGTGGCTGAACCTGCATAAGCATACCAGGTCCACCGCCATATGGCTTATCATCAACATTACCAAATTTATCTAAGGTATAATCGCGAGGATTTGTGCAATTGACTGTAATCAGTCCATTTTCACAAGCTCTGCGAGTAACCCCATATTTGGTTACTGCATCAAACATCTCAGGAAAGAGTGTAATTACACCGAAATACATCTTAGTAATCAACACCCCACTCAACCTCAACTGTCATAGCTTCGAGATCAACTGCTTTGACAATTGGGCCCACGACATAAGGAATTAGAAAATCATCATTTCTTTCCTTAGCCAGGTGGTCAGAGGGAGACACTACCATAATAGGAGCAGCTCCATAATCCCTAATTCCCGACACTTTGCCGAGCATTACACCTTCAAGACCATATACGGTGCATCCAACAAGATCCGCAAGATATATGGTACCTTCAGGTACAGGTGGCAGGCTTGAACGCCTGATCCCTATCTCAGCTCCAGCATAAGCTTTCGCCTCCTCTGGAGTTGAGGCCACATCTAATTTAACGATAAAACCGTTACCATGTGGTCTATATTCTTCAACCTGAACCTCGCGCCATTCCATCCCGCGCTGACGTATAAACCATGGCGAGTAGTCAAAAAGGTTCTCAGGTTGGCTCGTAAAAGATCGAACTTTCATCCAACCTTTTACTCCAAATGAAGAGCCTAAAGCTCCCATTTGACGCGGAGTATCTGCCATATTTAGCAGTTATTAAGCCTGTTCAGCCTGTGCAGCTTCAGCCTCAGCCTTTGCCTTAGCCTCTGCAGCAGCCTTACGAGCAGCAACTACCTTAGCGTGCTTCTCTTCCTTAGCTTTTAAAACAGCCTCTTCACCAAGTTCAGCTTCCTTTAAAAGACGCTTTACACGGTCTGATGGCTGTGCACCCTTTGCAATCCATGCATTGATGCTTTCTAAATCTAAACGTAGACGGATTTCTTTACCGTTTGCAACAGGGTTGAAAATACCAACCTGCTCAATGAAACGGCCAGTTGCTGCAAAACGACTGTCTGCAACAATAACGTGATAGAAAGGACGTTTTTTAGCGCCTAAACGACGTAAACGAATGACTACCATTTCGCTAGTACCTATATAAAAATAAAAATCATGACAATTGTGACAATTGTCACCTTACAAAAAACAGTTGCCATATTTTACACTTAATTTCAAAAAAATCAAGTTCTCAAACAAAGAGAGTGAAAAAATAGCAACTGAGAGTTAATCTGACAGAATTTCTGCCAGAAAAAATTACCTTCTAAACAGGTTATTCATTGCGCCCATGCCACCCATAGCACCCATCATACCGCGCATTGCACCTGCCATTTTACGAATACCACCCTTACCCATTTTCTTCATCATCTTTTGGGTCATTTCAAACTGACGTAAAAGAACATTTACCTCATGAACTTCTACACCTGCGCCCATTGCGATTCGCTTCTTTCTTGAACCTTTGATGATCTCTGGATGGATTCGCTCTTTTTTAGTCATTGAGTTGATTATCGCTTCCATATGAGCAATATGCTTATCGTTGACTTTATCTTTTATCTGCTCAGAAATATTTCCCATTCCTGGCAGTTTGTCTAGCAATCCTGTCATACCGCCCATCTTCTTCATCTGAGCGATCTGATCTTTGAAATCCTCGAATGTAAAGCCTTCACCTGACTTTAGCTTTTCAGCCATCTTCTTGGCTTTTTCAACATCAGTATTTCTCTGAAGATCTTCAATTAAGGTAAGAATGTCACCCATATTGAGAATACGAGATGCGATTCTGTCAGGATGGAAAGGCTCAAGGGCAACAACCTTTTCGCCCATACCAATAAATTTGATTGGCTTGCCGGTAATTTCTCTTACTGATAAGGCTGCACCGCCTCTAGCATCACCATCTGCCTTGGTTAATATAACACCAGTCAGTGCTAAAGCATCATTAAATGCCTTTGCTGTATTAGCTGCATCCTGACCTGTCATTGCATCAACAACAAACAGTGTTTCTACAGGATCTGTAAGTGCATGAAGTCTCTTGACCTCATCCATCATTTCTTCATCTACAGCAAGACGACCTGCAGTATCAACAATAAGAACATCATATGCTCTTAACTTTGCTTCTTGAAGAGCTGCTTTTGCAATATCCTCTGGCTTGTCTTTTGGTGAAGATGGATAACAGTCAACATTTATCTCTAAAGATAAAGTCTTTAACTGATCCATAGCTGCCGGTCTGTAAGTATCAACTGATACCATTAAAACCTTTTTCTTGAGACGTTCTTTTAAATATAAGGCAAGCTTTGCAGCAGATGTTGTCTTACCTGCACCCTGAAGACCTGCTAACAGTATTACTGCAGGAGGCTGATGGGCAAGGTTAATCTCTTGTGTTGTACCCCCCATTGTTTCGACTAGTTCAGCATGAACAGCCTTGATGAATTCCTGACCTGGTGTAAGACTTAAAGCAACCTCTGTACCTAAAGTACGCTCTTTAACTCTCTGAGTGAATGATTTTACAACTGGAAGTGCAACGTCTGCCTCAAGCAGGGCAACACGAACTTCTCGAAGAGTATCTTTAATGTTGTCTTCTGTAATACGACCTTTACCGCTTATGTTTTTAAGAGTGCGGTTAAGGCGCTCTGTTAGATTGTCAAACATTAGTAATCCTTAAAAAATTTCTGATAGTTATCAGCATTATAACAGATTATTGTTTTTTCAAAAAACAATGCCTGGATTTGGTCCAGGCATGCAGTATCTTTTCTGTTTTTTATATATCAGGCTCAAAAGCCTCATTTCTTGCAATTACATTCGGAGGTAAGAATTTTTTAAGCTGTGACTCTAAATAAATCTTCTTCATCTGAGAGTATTCATCTTCATACTGGCTGTGGTAAAGCCATGCATAAGCCTCTTCATACAAGGATGGAGAGCCATATCCTCTGATAAGCATATCAGCCCAGTTAAGGCGTGCTGTTTTTGAACCTAATGCAGCAGCTGTGTGCATATACTGTTCTGAAAGGGAGAAACTCTTGTGCATAAAAGTTCCCTTTTCAAAATATTCCGCCATCTGAACCATAGCAGGAGCATAACCATCATCAGCCGCTCTTCTTATGTATCCGAGTGCAAGGTCACGCTCTGCCCTAACACATATTCCCTTAAGGAGCATCTGCCCCCAGGCATACATAAAAACAGGACTCTTAACTAGTCTTGCTCTATCTTCAATATCTGCAGTGAACTGGCATCGGTCCTGCTTTAAAACAATATATTCAAGTTTATTGTTTTCAATGATTGCGTTCATGATATCAGGCGTGTACATATCTGTACTTGCATCTTTAGCCTTATTTGTCATGGACGACATGTCAAAAGACTGCAAAGCATCCCTGGCAACCATTGCTTTTGTACTGGTCACCATATCATATTTTGCTGCATGTGAAGTTAAAGGTGCTGAGAAGCAAGCTAAATTGATAGCAATTGCTATAGCACTGAGCTTAAACAATTTACTCATAGCTTCTCCTCTATTTTCTGTAACATTAATTATAGTACAACTATACGGTAATTTGTTTTTTCCAAAATTGCCACTTGGTATTTTATTAACGGCTTATCAGTAAAAAAGTTTAATTAGGAATGAAAAAATTTTTTTGAAAACAGCATTTTTTTGATTTGCCACATTTTTTCACATATTTGAAGATCTATCGACATATTATTGAGAAGATTTATCTATTGAATAACTGTATTAATAACAATCATAAGTTAGCTCATATTTTCTGTGTGTTACAATTAGTGTGTTTGTATTTAATCTAGAAATAATATGTTTTCATACTTAACCTTTAAAATTGCACTCCAGTACATATTTAGGAGCAAAACTCTTAAATTCGCAAAGTTCGTTGCCTTTATTTCTGTAGCAGGCATTGCTCTTGGCGTGGCAGCACTTATTGTAGAT
Source organism: Succinivibrio sp. (assembly GCF_045124615.1). NCBI lineage: Bacteria > Pseudomonadati > Pseudomonadota > Gammaproteobacteria > Aeromonadales > Succinivibrionaceae > Succinivibrio > Succinivibrio sp. Next base: position 8,821 of record NZ_JBGVMC010000313.1, on the reverse strand, counting down.
ACTGCAATAATGCAGGGATTGCACAGTAATCTTAAGAGCAGAATACTCAGTATCACACCACATATAATTGCAGATAACTTTAAGTCTTCAGATAAGCTTCTTGAATTTGATGATGTTCTTGCTGTATCACCATTCATTCAGGAGCAGGCACTGTTGCAAACTCCAGGTGGGCTTTCATTAGTATATGTTCAGGGCATCGATGAAAATAATTTAAAACTGAAAAATGGAATTTTTAAAAGCGATCTTGATCTTGTAAGAATTCCTAAAAAAGGATCTTATCAGCTCAACGCCATGGCTAGTGTCTATCTTGATAACAACATAAGACTGAACACTCAGGCAAGACTCATCAGCACTATCAACTCAAGATATACGCCTCTTGGTATTACTCCATCTCAGAGAATTTTCACTTTGAAATATTATTTTCCTTCAACAAACACAAACAACAGTATCGCAACTGTAATAGGAAACATTGATGATGTCAGAAGGCTGTTTAGACTTAGAGAAAACAGTTTAAAGCTGAGAATATATACAAAAGACGCATTTAAAATTGATAAGGTAAAACAATACCTTGATAAGAATAATGTTTCATATAATCTCTGGAGTGACTATCAGGGAGATTTTTTCAAGGCAATAGCTCTTGAAAAGGTAACAATGACCATAATGCTAGCTCTCATAATTATTGTTGCAGCTTTTAATATCCTGTCTGCACTATCTATGATGGTTACATCCCGTTTGAATGAAATTGCTATTTTAAAAACAATCGGTTTATCTGACACAAAAATAAAAGGAATATTCATTCTGATGGGGCTTATCGTAGGTGTTCTCGGTACTTTTATAGGTGTAATCATCGGAATACCACTAACATATGCTGTTGTTTCCTACATGAATTCTATGGGAACAATGTCAGCTGTCAGCGCAAGTATCGATATGACAAACCTAATTTATGTTGCAATTGGCTCTATACTGATGAGCCTCATTTTTACTCTGTATCCTGCCTCAAGAGCGGCAAAGGCAGATCCTGTATTGAACTTAAACAGAGGATAAATAATGAACAATCCTTTACTACAAGCTAAAAATATCATAAAAACCTACAATGAAGACAAAATCAGAACAAATGTTCTAAAAGGTGTAAATATTGATATTTATTCAAATGAACTGACAGCAATTGTAGGAAAGTCAGGATCTGGAAAATCTACTTTACTGCATATTCTAGGTACATTAGATAAGGCTGACAGCGGAGAGATTATCTATAAAGGTGAAGAGCTCTTAAAACTTTCTGACAAAAAGAAAGCGGCATTTAGAAATATTCATCTTGGTTTTGTTTACCAGTTTCATCATCTGCTAAGTGATTTTTCTGCACTTGAAAATGTAATGATGCCTATGCTTATTGCAGGTATTAACAAGAATGATGCAAAACAAAGAGCACTTGAGTTACTTGAAAAAGTTGCTTTATCAGAAAAAGCAGATTCAAGACCGTCTGAACTATCTGGTGGACAAAGACAGCGTGTTGCAATAGCAAGAGCTCTTGCAAACAATCCAGAACTAATTCTTGCTGATGAACCAACAGGTAATCTTGATGAAAAGAATGCACAGATGGTTTTTTCATTATTTGAAAAACTTGTAAAGGAAGACAAAATTGCCGTTGTCATCGTAACTCATGACAATTCTCTTAGCGAAAAGTGCGACAGAGTTTATACCATGAAGGATGGTATCATTCATGAGTAAGCTAACCTTTAAATTGGCACTTGGATTTTTAAAATCCAAAAAATACGGGCCTCTTGCAAGGTTTATGTCACTTGCATCTACTTTAGGTATCAGTATTGGTGTATGCTCTCTTATTCTTGGTCTGTCAGCAATGAACGGTTTTGAAAGAGAGCTTAAAAACCGAGTCTTAGAACTGGTGCCTTCAATCACTCTAACATCATATGAACCTGAAGGTTATACAAATATCAAAAATATTGTTTCAACCATAAAACAAACAAAACATGTGATTTCGGTAAATGAAAGTATTGTACTTAAAGGTGCAATAACAGATAGCAGAAGCTTCGTTCCTGCAATGATTATCGGTGTAAATTCTGATGAAAAGCAAAGAGTAATCAACTTTGAAAAATTCACTAAAGAATTCTCTGATGATATTTTATCTAAACCAAAACAGATAATTCTTGGAAATGGAATTGCAAAAAAACTAAATGTAAAAAAAGGCGATACAATTAAGGTAGCTTGTATTGATAAAGCTGATAATGCTTCTGAATTATCAGCTTTTAATATGCAGGATTTTACTGTTGCTGGTGTATTTAAAACAGCAGGTCAGATAGATAACAATTTTGCTTTTATTTCACTTGATGCAGCATTAGAAATGTCAAACAGGGAGTATCCAAATACAATACATATCAAAACAGATGATATGCTGATTGTTAATAATGTAGCTTATGATATTGCTAGAGTAATACCTCAAGAAAGTGAAATTACAACATGGCTTGATACTCATGGAAAACTATACAAAGATATCAATATGATAAGAGGTATTATGTATCTTGCTATGATATTGGTGATTTGTGTAGCTTGCTTTAATATCATCTCCAATCTTGTTATGACAGTAAACGAAAAAAGAAAAGAAATCGCAATTCTCATGACAATGGGAGCTGATAAAAAATTCATTATAAAAACATTTACTCTGATGGGACTACTTAGCAGTTTTAAAGGCTGTACATATGGAATAATTGCAGGAACACTAATATCTCTGTTTACACCATATGTTACTGCAAATTTCGAAAAATGGACTTCAATTCAGCTTCTAAATGAAGATGTCTATTTTATTAACTTTGTTCCTACAGTAATACACATTACAGACATTGCAACAGTAGGATTCTGTGCATTGATAATGGGAACGTTAGCTGCACTCTACCCAGCTGTAAAAGCAGCCAATACAAACATTGTCGAAGAAATTAACAGTAACTGACAAGCTACATTTTACTGTAACAAAAAAGGTGCAATTTACAGTGGTCAGTACAATTGCACCTTTTTCTATGTAGCTTACTTAAAGCAGTTATTTAGCAGGACGCCAAACCTTTACGTTATGGTAGCCCTTTTCTTTTAACTGCTTTGCCTGCATAGTACTCATAACCCCCTGATCGCAGAACAGAGCATAGGTTTTCATGTTATCAAGCTTATTGAATTCTGAAGCAATCTTATAAAAAGGAAGTACAATTACCTCATTTTCAAGATCTTTTAATGGAGCTTTTTCAACATCATCTGGAGCTCTTACATCAATAACCACATCAGATTTCAGAAGATTTTCTACAACCTCAATCTCCGTTTTAAGTTTAGATGTATTTGTTGGAATATCAGTAATATCAACTACCTTCATATTCTCAACAGCCTGCAGTACTAGGCCTTCATCCATTTTTGCCTCTTCTTCTTCAACAAAAGAAGCTGTTGGGCAGACATTTGGATGATCAGATATTACACCACAGTACTCCGGCATGCTTTCAGCAAAACCGATAGTACCGATCTCACGTGACTTATCGATAATATCCTGCTTATCAGCTGTAATTAATGGTCTTATCAGTAGAACATCGCATACATCATCAATATGGGTTAGATTACGTAGTGTCTGTGATGATACCTGACCTAATGACTCACCAGTTACCAATGCTTCAGCATCAAACTTCTTTGCAACAAGAGAGCCTACTCTCATCATCATACGCTTTAGGATCACTCCTCTTACTCCATGATGAGTTCTCTCTAAAATCTGACCTACAATTGGCTCAAAAGGAATAGTTACAAACTTTACACGGTGTGATGAAGCATATCTGTCCCAGATAAAATAACTTTCCTGTTTTACGCCAATTTCGTGTGCTGTTCCGCCCATGTTGAAGAACAGATAATTACCTCTGCATCCTCTATGAAGAACATCATAAGTTGAAACACCTGAGTCAAAACCACCTGAAATTAATGAGAAAACCTCGCCTTGAGAACCTACAGGATAACCACCAATACCTAGATGCTTTTCACCTGAAAGGTATGCAGTCTGGTGCTCAATCTCAATATGAATGAGAACTTCAGGATCTGAAAGGCATACACCTTTGTTTTCAAATGCAGCCTTGAACTTTCCACCGATAACACGTTCAGCCATCTGTGAATTGAATTCATGCTGACCTTTTCTCTTAATTCTAACAGCAAAGGTTTTGCCTATAATTGAAGGGCCAACTTCATCCTTGATAGTCTCAAACAGATCATCAAGAGTTGTAAATGGATATTCATTTACTTCCATAAAAGAATGAATACCAGGAATTCTAGATAACTCAGTTATTGCTCTATCTTTTGATACAGGAGCATCTTCAGTACCAAATACAGCAACTATCTTGTCCCACTGAGCAAATGCGTTTACAGCAATATTATGATGCTTACATACATTTACAATATTCTGTCTAACCAGTCTTATTAAACGATTACGAACTGGCTTACTCTTGATTGAGATTTCAGGAAAAAGTCTGATTATAAATTTCATAATAAAAATACCAAAAAGGCTCCACACAAGGAGCCTGTATTATAAATCATTTTTTCTAATTAGTGGTGATGCTTGCCACAGCAGCAGTGATGTTCACTATCTTCGTCATAATGATGGTGTTTACCGCAGCACTTGTGTTCACCATCCTCATGATGGTGTCCGCCACAGCATTCATGATCATCATCCTCGTGGTGGTGACCACCACAGCATTCATGATCACCATCCTCGTGGTGATGGTGCTTGCCACCGCAGCAGCAGTGGTGATGCTCAGATGGGCAATGGCCGTCTGCATGAGCATGACCGTGTTTTAATTCTTCTTCTGTTGCTTCTCTAACATCATCTACAACAACTAGGAAATTTAAGGTCATACCAGCTAGAGGATGATTTCCATCTACAACAACCTTATCATCAGTAATTTCTTTGATCACAACAGCCATAGGACCGTTTGAGCTGTCTGCTTCAAAAACATTGCCAACAGCGATATCAAAATCACCGAATAATTTTCTATCGATAGTCTGAATCAGGTTCTTATCAATTTCACCATATGAATCTTTAGGCTCTAAGGTAAAAGCAAATTCATCACCCTTTTTATGATCTAGTAATGCCTGCTCAAGACCTTTAATTAAAAAGCCATGACCGATAAGAACGCATACAGGAGCATTAGCTTCTGTTCTGCCTACAACCTGTCCATCAGTCTTAGTAACTGTATAACTGATAGTTGCAACTGTATCCTTGGTAATTTTCATATTAGTTTTTCTCTTATTTTATTCAACTGTTGCTAGATGCTTTATTTGAGCAAAAAGGATTATGTTATAAATAATAAACAAATTCAATACACCAAATGATGTATAGAAACTCTGTTTAATGATATAAAAAAGAATTATCTTTTTGAAAGATTACGTACCATTGGAGACAGACCTGATGGTGCTGCCTGACCATCTTGATTATCCGTATCCCTGATGATTTTAAATTTACCTTTTGCTTTTTTCAGTTCAGACAGAGCTTGCCTATCGAAGTTTCCATCAGAATCAACTATTTTGATATCTCCATTTGAATCTGACTCAAAATTCTTAAGCTCATTCTTGCTATTTTCATTTGCAACAAATGCGATCTTATAACCATCTGCTGATGCATCAAGATTCAATGAATAATATGGCTTTAAAGAATCTGACAACTCTACTACACAGTTGTCAAAGCCCCTGTCTAAGGTTCCACATGTCTGCAGATATTCAACATCAAAAGTAAATTCTTCTAATGCTAGTGTTCTTATCTGTTTATAATCATGTTCAATTGCAGGTAGAACAGTCTCTTGCTGCACAGATTCTACACTCTTTGATCTCTGTACAGTTTTCTTTTCATTGTCTACCATACAGCCACAGATTAGACATCCGAAGGCTACTGACAGACACAATACACGGAAGTAACTAATTTTTCCGTCTGCGTTATAAACAGGATTAAACATTCTTTAATGCATTTTCCTTATTTTTTACTGGAGCTGCATACATTGCTTTGATGCGCTCACGTAAATGCTCTGGATACTGATTGATTCTCTGAAGAAACTTTTCCTTCTCCTGTGATGATACACCAACATCGGTACCTGAACTCAAGAGTGAACTTGGATATAGCTCATAATTTGACCAAATAAATTTGTCAATTATAGCAGCAAGGTCTTCTGCAGTTTCAAAACCATCCTTAATAGGCTCACCTGCAACAAGCTTTACTCTACCCTTATACTCACGAATACCACGAGCGATGGTATCAATATCCTCGAACTGATCTTTCTTGTACTCACCGTTTGTTTCTTTCTGATAAAGCTCATTTGCCTTATTCAGATCGTTAGGATCATATTCGTATGTAATTGAAACAGGGATGATATTAAGTGACTTCATGTATGAAGCAAAATCCATTTTCTTCTGACGGCCATAAAGACCAATCATTTTTAAAACCGCTTCTTCTGTCTTGTCGTTACCATCCTTTGCTCTACCCTCACGCTGTGCAATCCATACAGAATTGCCCTCTTCAATAGATAAGCCAATATATGAGGATAGCTGGTTGAATGCTTTTAGTTTTTCACGGGGAGCCTCAATTGAACGCTTTACAATGAAACTCTTGTTAAGTCTCATAAGTGAGGTTGCAGCTGGCATTCTCAAGAGATTATCACCAATTGCAATTCTTACTGTATCTAACTTAGATTCAAACAGTGCATAGTCAATATAAGCTGGATCTAAAGAAATATCTCTGTGATTTGAGATAAAAAGATAACCTTTATCCTTTTCAAGACGATCAAAACCGACTAGTTCAACACCGTCTGTTGTTTTTTCAGACATATTCTTAACAAAATCAGCTACGATTAACTGAAAATCGCGAATTGTCTTGATATTCTTAATTTTTTTAGACAGATATGCCTTAACAAGAGGCTTTAAGATAAATGAGAATGGCTTGTATGCAACAGGATATCTGAACTTTAGAATACTGTTTAGTACAAGATCATCTGAAATAATCTTCTTAAGCTCGCTTTGAACCTCATCATCACGACATGGTCTGATGTCATCAAAAACAGGATCGTTACTTGTTAGTTTAATCTGATCGTTGCTCATATTTATTTAATCCATACAATTTAATTTGTGCGCTATTCTATCAAAAAAATTGCATAAATTGTGTTAATTGATTCCGTTTAATATCTTGTATTCTGATTCTGCAAAGGTATCTGTCATACCAGATATATAATCTACAATAAGACGTATACGCAGGTAAATTTCACTGAATTTACCAAGTTCAAGACTCTTAAGATATGTTTCTTTATGACGTCTTGAAATTCTTGATGCTATGCGCATACAGAAAGGATCACCACCTTTGGCTAGCAATTCTTTTACAAATACGTCATGTCTTTCAAAAAGCAATGTCTCATAATGTTTTAAAAGACCCTTAATATAGCTTGAACCTGACAGGTCAAGTGTCTGAACTTCAAAGTGGTTATATACCTTCTGATATTCAAAACTCTTAAGCATTTTCAAAACCGTGATACCAGGATAGTATTCGGTTGAAAAATCAGGCTCTCCAGTCTGAATAAAGTAATCTAAATTTGATGCAACAGCTTTTGCAAAATCTCTTATTACATAATATGACACTACATCTCTTAGATAGAATAGAGCCTGAGTTTTGCCTTTACTGAACAGTTTTTCTATTCTTTCAGGGCCTAAAACATCATGCAGCAAAGACAATTCAGGATATGTCTGTAGCTGTTTTGATAAAGAAATGATTGTATGAGGATTTATCAAACCTCTGTCAAAAGCATCTTCAAGATCTGCAAGAACATATGCCAGATCATCTGAATACTCAATTATTGTTGCAAAAGGATGTCTTAAATCCCTCTGACACTGTTCTCTTATTGCATCTAAAAGATCTTTTTCAGATAGGAATACTCCTGCATTTGCATATGACCAGCTAAAATAATCAGATTCAATGCCGTTTGCACTAAACCCCTTTCCATGACCTAAAAGAAGTTCATTTATTGTATTTGGAACCTTTATAACAGAAGCATACTGGCCTAAAGTCAGATTAAGATCCTGAATGGTATGACTTAATCTTAAGCCTTGAGCATTTCCATTGAAAGTCTGTAAATCGTCTTTTTCTGCTTTTGTCAGCTCTGCTCCTACTGATTGATCATTCACTATTTTTTTTAGCCATGTTCTTAACAGAGATTCACCAAAATGACCAAAAGGTGGATTTCCAAGATCATGAAGCATAGAGGAATTATTAAGGCAGTTTAGCATTGACCTTAATATTGGCGACAAATCGACTTCTTTTACTGCATCTACAATTGCAAAGGCAATAAGGCGTGAATATTCTGATACTTCAAGAGAATGAGTCAGACGATTTCTTGAAGCTGCCTTTACATCTAGCGGGAAGACCTGAGTTTTCTGCTGAAGTCTGCGCAACGGTGCGCACATTGAAATCTTTAGGCGGTCCTGTTCTGAACCGAAAGTATAAAGAGGATCAGAATTTAAAAAATTTAAAGTCTGATCCTTGCTCAATACATCTGCTCTAATGCGACTTGCACAAAAGAGCTTTTTGGAAATTTCATCTATTTTCATTAAGTTTTATTTAGTAAGACGGCATTGCTACCGGTGCTTTGTAGTTATCAAAATCCTCAAACAATTCAGGTTCTGTCTGGCGGAGTTTTGCAAGCATTGCTCGTGTTACTAGTGTAACACCACCTTCAGAACGATAGAATCGTCTTGAATCAGCATTATAATCCTCGCCTATAATCATTCCACGAGGAATCTCACATCCTCTGTCCATAACAACCTT
>NZ_JBGVMC010000312.1:0-2583 GCF_045124615.1 Succinivibrio sp. | reverse complement strand
ATATCATAGTCATCCTCAACTAATGAAAGTGCATGAGTTAAAATTCTACCAACACCTGCTCGACCTGAGAGTTTTCTGTCAATTGTGGCAAGAGTCATACTTGATACGATGATATCAAGATTTGGGAAATTTGTATGGGTTATACAGCTTTTAACGTTATCATAAGTTAGCTCTTCCATTGTATAAAGATCGAAAAGACTCTTATCAATACCGTTATAGTCAAAACCAAGATAGCTTGTTAAAGAAGCGTGAGGATCGGTGTCTATGATAAGAACCTTAAGATTCTCCTTTTGAAACCAGCCAGCTAATGAAGCAACAGTTGTGGTTTTACCAACACCGCCTTTCTGACTTGCAATTGCCCAGACTAACACAAAAACTCCTTTTAAAGCTTATCAACTAATTCTTCTTACCAGAGAAATTCAGCTCAATTCGGTTATCCTCGCCACGAGAAATACCAATCTTGCTAGAACCTGCCTTACCACTGTAATTTCTATTGTCACCCTGACCGTTTAGGATCTCTTCTGCATTTTCAAGAACAGGCTTTCTTTCCATAGCATATCTTGAAATTGCAATAACAACCTTACGGTTTAATGATCTGCCTGCAGCAGTCTTGTTTGAGTACTTAGGTGAGAACTGACCAAAAGCCTCAATAGCCATTCTTTCAGGATTAATACCAGCCTTTTCAAGCTCTTCTAGAACAGACACTGCTCTGTTAGCTGATAGATCCCAGCTGTTTCTGAAAATTCCGTTTGGAATGAATGAATCATCTGTATAACCACGAATTCTGATGTAGTTATTGATGTTTGAAATTGTAACAGCAATCTTTCCAATTACAGGCCTTGAGGCAGCCAGCACTGAAGCTGAACCTTCTGCAAACAAAAGTCCTGAATTAATGTTGATGGACAACCAGTGGGAATCTTCTTCAATGTCGATGAACTTTTCCATACCAGACTCAGAGATAGCCTCAGAAATTGAGCGTCTTACCGCATCAAAATGGGTACCAACCTTACCTTCACCCTGAGTAGTAGCATCTATCTCTGTGGTACCGCCCTTTTCAAATTTATCTGAAGAGCCACCAGCCTGGAAACCACCTTCACCAGATTTTGAACCACCATTAGGATTATCTGAACGAGGGCTGTCGTTCTTTGAAATTTCATTTTCAGAAATAACAAGATCGCCAGATGAGGTTGAAGAATCGGCACTGTTCTGACCTTCCTTATCATCATCAGAGCCTGATGTGGTATCCTCATGCTGCTGTGTTGAAGATGTGGTGGTAACCTGGAAATTCATGATCACACCACCGTTTTCGATGATCTGCTTACCTTCATCTCCGCTGCCGCCACTTTGTGACTGTTTTACAGCTTCCTCTACTTCCTGAGTCATCTTTGATGACATTGCACCAGGAACTAAAAGTACGCCACCTGGGGATGAAATCTGCAGCTGTTCATTAAAAGACTGGGCAATTGCCTCTGCCATAGCCTTAGCATCAGACTGCTTTGCCATAGCGAAAGCGTATAAAACCACGAACAGAGCGAACAAAAGAGTCATGAAGTCGGCATATGACACCATCCAACGTTCAAGGTTTTCGTGCTCTGGCGGTTTCTTTTTCATTTTGGTCCCTTAAAGGTTATGCGTTTTCGTTCTTCTCGCCTGTGTAAACAGCAAGTCTTCTCTTTAACATCATGGTATTTTCGCCAGCTGCGATTGATACAAGTCCTTCTAAAGTCATGTACTTGTATAAAGTCATCTGACCGATAATACCCTTAACGCGGTTTGATGCTGGAAGACAGATAATGTTAGCTACAACCAGACCGTAAATTGTTGCAACGAATGCAACCGCAATAGCAGGGCCTAATTCATCTGGTCTGTCAAGCAGTGACATAGCATGAATAAGACCCAGCACAGCACCGATAATACCCATGGTAGGAGAATAACCACCCATAGCCTCTAGCATCTTTGCATAAGGCTCATATTTAGCTTCTTCAACTGCAATGGCATTTTCAAGAATTGACTTTAAAGCATCCTTGTCAACACCATCAACAATCATCTGAATACCATCACGAGTATAATCATCACTTGCAGATCCTATGGAGTTTTCCAATGCCAGCAGACCTTGCTGACGAGCTGTTGTTGATAAACCAACTAATAATTCAACCTGTGAGTCAAATGGAATTCTTGGAGGAGATAAAAGCCAGAGAATACACTTAAGACCACCTATCATATCTGACAGAGGGAACTGTACCCAGCAGGCAAAGAATGATGCACCAACCACAACTAAGAAAGCAGGTAGAACAAGCATCATTAGAGGACTGGTACCCTCCATGAGCATACCTGCCACAATACATCCGACCGCTAGGATAATTCCAAGGAAGTTCATATAAACCTGCCTTTTTTAATCTAAGTTATTCAATTGTGCTTTCAAATTCAAAGGCCCCGTATTACTTATCGGGGCTCATATTAGAATTCTTTAACAATACAGTTGGCAATATCCTCAATAGGGAGAACCAGATCAGCAACATTGGCATTTACAATAGCCTGAGGCATACCATATACAACACAGGTTTCCTCATTCTGAGCCCAGAT
>NZ_JBGVMC010000311.1:0-2949 GCF_045124615.1 Succinivibrio sp. | reverse complement strand
CATTAGATACAACCTACAAGCGTCTGTCATCAGGTCTTAGAATTAATTCAGCAAAGGACGATGCCGCTGGTTTACAGATATCTAATAGATTAACAGCTCAGATTAACGGTTTAAATCAGGGTAACCGTAATGCTAATGACGGTATTGCTTTAGCTCAGACAGCTGAAGGTGCACTTGATGAAGTAACCAATATGTTACAGCGTATCCGTACTCTAGCTCTACAGTCTGCAAATGGTACAAATACATCTACTGACAGAACATCTCTTCAGTCAGAAGTTGCTCAGCTTTCAAGTGAAATTGCAAGAATTTCATGTAAAACTACTTTTGCTGGTAATGAAATTTTAGCAGGTGCAAGTAAAGGTCTGTTAGACAACAAGGGAAAGATATCTTTTCAGGTCGGTGCTAATGCTAACGATACAATTACTGTCAGCCTGTCTACTGGATTTACCATCAGTAAAATGCAGGCTGTCGATACTGTATTAACTAAGGGATTAACCTCCGACAAAAAAGGTTTTGATGTTTCAACAGCATGTAAAGCGCAAGCTGTTCTAGAAGGAATTGACTCTTATATTGCATTCGTTGATAAGAAGCGTGGTGAGTTAGGTGCTGTACAGAACAGACTTGAATCAACCATTGCAAACCAGTCAAATATTGCTGAAAACGAATCAGATGCACGTTCACGTATCCGTGATACTGACTATGCTGAGGAAGCAGCAAACTTATCACAGCAGACAATTGTTCAGCAGGCAGCATCATCAATGCTGACTCAGGCTAACAGCCGTCCACAGATTGCATTAAGCCTACTTGGCTAATCTCCTTTGTTTTGGATCTCCTTGAAAAAAGGAGATCTTTCTTATCAAAAATCCAATCATATTTTTTCAACTCTATTCAAATATCATTTATTGATTTTGTATGCCGTTTCTTATAGTGACTAAAAACAGTTTAACTGATAAAATCGAAACATAATTTTTACGAGGTAAATTATGAAAATCGGTATTATCTGTGCAATGGACGAAGAGTGCGAATATTTCTTACAGAATATTAACGTCAGTCAGACAAAGACTGTAGGAAAGAGCATTTTTTACTGTGGAACTACTGCTGATGGAAAAGAGGTTGTTCTTTCAAGAAGTGGTATTGGCAGATCAAATGCAGCTTCTGTATGCGCTTTAATGATTGCATTATACGATGTTGATTATGTTATCAATTGTGGTATTGCTGGTGCCTTAGGAGCAAATCTACATATCGGTGATATTGTTTTTTCAACTGATGTTGCATATCACGATGTTGATTTTTCTGTATTTGGATACAAGAAAGGTCAGATGGCAGGCGAACCTGAAAGATTCAATGCAAGTTCAGAATTATTAGCAAAAGCTGAAATTGCGTCACAAACAATTTCTGAGTTAAGAACTAAAGTAAAAAAGGGCCTAATCGTTTCAGGTGATCAGTTCATTAACGATAAAGCTGTAAAGGGTGAAATTATAAAGAATTTTCCTGACGCTCTTGCAACAGAATGCGAAGGTGCGCCGATAGCTCATGTTGCAACAAATTTTAATATTCCTTTCATTGTTATCAGAAGCCTTTCTGATAACGCTGATGAAAACGAGGTTGCAACCTACGAATTTAACGTTAAGAGCGCGTCAGAGAATAGTGCAAAACTTGTATTAGCAATAATAAAAATGCTATAGGAGTGCTTATGCCTGTAGAGCAGATAATTGATGCTGCAAAAGAAGCTTCAATAAAAGATCTTTTCTTTGCATTCGTGTCAATACTTGAATATCCTGCAGTAATTCTGTTTACTGCAATGGTTGTTGAGTTGATTCTGCCTACAAAAAAGAAGTGGTGCCTATCAGGAATGGCCCCCTTTTTTTCTAAGGCAGCCGCTAAAGTAAACCGACCAGAGAATGCGATTTCACAGACTGTATTTTCTGGTATCTTTCTTCCGATAGCTACAGTTACATCATTTGTTCTTACATTAGAACTTCTAAGGTTCTGTGTATCTAGTGATGTTATTCTGTCTCTTATTCTTCTTCCTATTTTGCTTGAATCAAAAGGTACTCTATACCAGATGTTTTCTGTAAAAAGGGAGATAGATAACAAAAATAGAGAAAGTGCCAGAGCAGTACTTCAGCAGTTTATGAAAAGAGACTGCATGACACTATCAGATATGGGAATATGCAAAGCGCTTTGTGAATATACAGCTATGAGAATGTTCATAAACTGGTTTGCAATAATGGTCTGGTATATGATCCTTGATCTTGAAGGTGCATTGGTTATGCAGCTTGTAGCTGTGATGAATAATTCTTTTAATTTCAAAGAGAAAAAGAACGAAGTATTCGGATCATTTATTTATAAATTAGAACAGAGTTTATTATTTCCGGTTCTGATTGTATTTATTCCACTGATGTTGTGTTCATTTTCGGCTATCAGAATCTTAAAGCATTTAAAACAGCATATAACTGAGTATACAAGTTTTATTTCATCACCTGTGCTGGACCTATTAGGTTCATATGCAAATATTTCTCTGGGTGGACCTCGTTTATATAATGGCAGCAAAATAAGATTAACCCGTATTGGTGGAGCAAACGATCCTGATTCAAGATCTGCTTTAAGGCTGTACAATAAAATCAGATTTGTAGGGGTTATGTTTGTTTGCCTTTGTGTTATTCAGAAAATCGTTTTTTCTCTATAAATACAATGTCAGATAAAGAAAATTTTTTAGAACTGTTAAAAGAGCAATCAAAAGAAAAAACTGAAGATTTCTCCTCTTTGTTAGATGGTGAGATAAAAGTCATAGTACAAGATAAGATTGAACTTAAATCAAAAGGTATTGATGAAGCTCTTGCAAAAATAAGACAGTCTTCGGCAGTACATGCAAAAGAAGAAATAGCAGATACAGCATCATCATCTTTTGTGAATATGGTTAAACCAAATGATGTTCTGGTGTTTAAA
>NZ_JBGVMC010000310.1:0-1490 GCF_045124615.1 Succinivibrio sp. | reverse complement strand
ATCAACGCCTTTTAATTTTGATTCTATAAATCTACCTAAACTTTTAACCCTGCCTAAATTACTTACCTGATATAAACCCTCATAACCTTGTATGTCTTTCCATATTTCTGCTATACTTTCCATAGATTCTTTTTTCTCCTGATTAAAGAATTAAGCCTCTTAAAGTCTAACCACTTTAAGAGGTTATTTTATTATACAATACTCTATTTCTTTTGATCTCTGTAATACCAAATAGACAAACAAAAACCGCATATACTTAACAAACCGTAAAGCGGTAAAACCCCTAAAACAATGGAAATAAAACATATTGAAAATTCACTTGAAAAAACAAGGATCATTAGTTCATTTTCTGATAGTTTTCGCTTTGTTCTACTTTTCATTTGTTAGATCCTCTGTATCAGACTTAATTCCATATTTTTTAGCAATTACATCAACAACATTGCCGATACCGATTAAACCAATTAGAAAAGATAGGGGGATCGAATCCCATTCATTCATATATTCAGGAAAATAACGCACACCTAGCCATGAAAGAGAGAAAACTCCCATAGCACTGATTAAGGCGTATTCAATACGTTTTATAACTTTTGGTGGCTTTTCACGGTAGCAGGCAATAACAAACGTCATTACCCCACAGCAGATCCCAGATATAGCAAATATGAGTATATTTTTTAGTTCCATTTTACTGATAATCCTAAAGAAAGCTCTATTTATTAGAATAGAATTAGCAGATCAAAATGTAAACAGATATAAATAATATATTTGTTCAATATTAAGATTAGGTGAATAAAAATAGAATAGACTTAGTGCAATCCCCTGCTTAATGTTGAGCGTTGCGCCCGATATGGATCAAGCAGGAGATCACGTAGGTAACAACTAAAGTATAAAGAAATCAGAAATCAAAAACAAGCAACAAAAGAAAACCGCCTGCAGAAAATAGCACGAATTACGCAGGCGGTTACATGATGTATTCAGGGAAAAATAACAGCTTGAACACTGTCATAAGACATTATATAACAAAAAAGCCGTGCTATAAAAACACGGCTTTATTTTTTTTGTTGTCTGTCGATTCTTAAAAAAGATACCTTTGATTTGAAGATCTGCATTATAACACAAAAAAATATCCTGCACTTTGGATGCAGGATCATTTTGTTTTAGAGTAACAAAAACAAAAATAAAAATAACAACAACTAAAAAAGAATGAACCTTTAAAAGCCGTGCATAGAACTAACGAGGAACACGCACGGCATCTGAGCGGTTAACTAATAAGGCTCGCTAGTTAACCTCACCAGACAATATGAATTATAACACAGAATAGAAATAAAAAAGCGGTAACACTCGCACAATTACCGCTTTTTGACAATATCACTTTTTTTTAGCAAATGCTACAGATCGAGATTTGCAGAAATATTATAAACTAATCATCATCCCATTCAAAGCAACAATAAACACCGTATTTTTCTAAATTTGTGATATAACTCTTAGTTGCA
>NZ_JBGVMC010000309.1:0-5721 GCF_045124615.1 Succinivibrio sp. | reverse complement strand
ACAGAACGGTGAGGTTTCTTTTGAAGCTGAAGCAGAAAAGTATCTTAAGGTAAACAATCTGTCATTTGAGGGCAGACCTTCTGATCTGGCATTTACAACTCATATCTGCAGAGGTAATTATCATTCAACCTATGCTTGTACTGGTCCATATGACAGAGTTGCTCCATTTGTATTTGCAAAGGAGAATGTTGATGCTTTCTATCTGGAGTTTGATGATGAACGTTCAGGTGGTTTTGAACCATTAAAGTATATTCCAAAGGATAAGAAAGTTGTTCTAGGTCTTATTACATCAAAGAGAGCAGATCTTGAAGACAAGGAATATATAAAGCAGAGACTAAAGCAGGCTTCAGAGTATATTTCTCTTGATAGAGTATCTCTATCTCCACAGTGCGGTTTTGCTTCATGTGAAATCGGAAACAAGCTTGTAGATCAGGATCAGTGGAACAAGCTAGCTCTTGTAAAAGAGATTGCATCTGAAGCACTATAAGATTAAATCTATATAAAAGTATATTTCATAAGGAGTGGATAATTATATTAAGTGGTGTTCATTCAAGGAGAGCAATGCTCTCCTTTTTTTGAATTATGCGAGATATCCTAATATTGCAAGGTATGGTACAAATACTATTATAAAAAATGAAATAACGTGCCAGTCAAATCAACCTTTGCCATGACAAAATTCCGTTAGATGCATATTATTGAATACCGAGAAAGAACAAATCCAAAAGTTGAAAGTGATGAAGCATCAGGTGTAGAAATTATTGGCCTCAGATCTACTGCACATATCAAGCAACATATACTATGTGAACTTTTCCTTTGAATGTTTCAAGATAAATCCCACCAATCATCGTAGATGCAATGTTGTCAATAAAGGAACTTATTGCAAACACCAAAAGCTGTTGAATCATGCCATAAAGATAATTGTTTGTAAGATATATTTGTAGAATTTTGGGAACTTCTGGTTTTTTAGAGGAACAAAAAGAATTGCAAAGATTCATATGTCAAAAAAAATCATCTTTCTGTCCTATTTTTTCTTAGAGGCAGTTTTGCTATTTCAAGATAAATAAAATCATATCCTTTGTCTTCTTGTGTTTGTAATTTTTGCTGAAATAAGCGAAAATAGCACGCAGTTTTATACACAAGAAAAATATTAAAATGGCTGATAAGAATATACTTAATGAAATAAGCAAACGTAGAACATTTGCTATTATTTCCCATCCGGATGCTGGTAAGACAACTATTACTGAAAAGGTTCTCTTATTCGGTTCAGTTATCCAAAGAGCAGGTGAAGTTAAGGCTAGAGGTTCAACTGGAACCTTTGCAAAGTCAGACTTTATGGATATGGAAAAAGAGCGTGGTATTTCTGTATCCACCTCTGTAATGCAGTTTCCATACAATAACTGTGTAGTTAACCTGTTAGATACACCAGGTCACGAGGACTTCTCTGAAGATACCTACCGCGTGCTTACAGCAGTAGACTCATGTCTGATGGTTATTGATGCTGCAAAGGGTGTTGAGGAAAGAACCAGAAAGCTGATGGAGGTTACCCGTTTACGAACAACCCCAATCCTGACTTTCATGAATAAGCTCGATAGAGAAACCCGTGACCCACTTGATCTTATGGATGAGGTTGAGACAGAGCTGGATATTATGTGTGCTCCTATTACCTGGCCTATCGGTGCAGGTAAATCTTTCAAGGGAATCTATCATATCTTAAGAGATGAGGTTCTTTTATATCATTCAGGTGAAGGTTATCATATTCAGAAAGCCCAGTGCATCAAGGGCATAGATAACCCAGAGCTTGATACTGTGCTTGGTGAAGATGCCGCAGCAAAGCTACGTGAAGATATCGAGCTTGTTCAGGGAGCTTCAAATGAGTTTGATCTTGAGCTTTTCTTGCAGGGTAAACTGACACCTGTCTTCTTCGGTACTGCTTTAGGTAACTTCGGTGTTGACTGCATGCTAGATGGTCTGACACAGTGGGCTCCATCTCCTCTATCAAGAGTTGCTGATGAGCGTGAGGTTGTAGCTTCAGAAGATAAACTTACAGGCTTTATCTTCAAGATTCAGGCTAACATGGATCCTAAGCACCATGACCGTATTGCTTTCATGCGTATCGTATCAGGCTCATACCATAAGGGTATGAAACTGTACAATGTAAGATTAGGCCGTGAGATGATTGTTTCAGATGCTGTTACATTCCTTGCTGGTGAAAGAGAGCAGGCTACAACTGCTGTTGCAGGTGACATCATAGGTCTTCACAATCATGGTACCATGAGAATCGGTGACACCTTCTCTGAGGGGGAAAAGGTTCATTTCAACGGTATTCCAAACTTTGCTCCAGAACTGTTCAGAAGAATTCATCTAAACGATCCTTTAAAACAGAAACAGCTGTTAAAAGGATTAATGCAGTTATCTGAAGAAGGTGCTGTACAGGTTTTCAGACCTGTTATCAACAACGATCTTATCGTAGGTGCAGTAGGTGTTCTGCAGTTTGACGTTGTTGTATCAAGATTAAAGCATGAATATAACGTTGATGCTAAGTATGAGGCTGTTGCAGTAAGCACTGCCCGCTGGCTGACATCTGATGATCCAAAGGCTCTTGAAGAAATTCAGAACAAGGTTCCTCAGTCAATTGCTCTTGATGGCGGTGACAATCTTACCTTCCTTGCAACATCAAATGTGAACTTGAGCCTGAATCAGGAAAGATATCCTAAGGTTAAGTTCTCAGCAACAAGAGAGCATTAATGCTTATTGATGCTCACATGCATCTTGGGGCACTAAACAGTGCCCTAAAGCTTGTATCATCCCTTAAGGACAGAAATCTTACTATCTTAAGCTCCTCTGTCACCACTAAAGATGTAAAAGAGCAGTTGGATCTTACAAAAGATAACTCTCTGATAAAAATCTTTGCAGGCATCCATCCTTGGTTTTCTGATTCTTACTCTGATTCTGATTCAACTTTAGAAGAAATAATATCTGATCCTAGAATTTCAGGAATTGGTGAGTGTGGTCTTGATAGTTTTTGCTCAGTTCCTTTTGAAATTCAGTTAAAAACCTTTAAAAGACAGCTTACAATGGCCAGTGAATGTTCAAAACCTCTGTGTTTGCATGTAAGAGGCACTCATAATGAAGTGCTTGAGTGTTTAAAAAAATACAAAGGCTTGGTTAAAGGCATTGTTCATGGATTTAACAGTTCTGTTCAGATAGCAAAAGAATATAGAAAACTTGGATTTTATCTATCCTTGGGTCATCAGATTTTAAATCCTTCAAAAAGGTTGCAAGAGGTTATTGACTGTATTGGTCCTGATGGAATTGTTCTTGAGACAGACTATGAAAAAAAGTCTTTATCTGAATATGATTTTGATGCAATAAAATCATATTATCAGAAACTTTGTGAAATAACTCATGTAGAATATGAGTTATTACAGAATATCATTTCAAATAATATAAATTCAATTTTGGAAAACAGCAGATGAGCTTAGTATATATAGTAAAAAAAGATAACTCCTTTGATATTCAGAACGCAAAATCATTAGTTGAAGACATCTGTGGTCTTAAACTTACTGAAGAAAAGATCCTGTCTGAGAATAATCACAAGGCTGCATTATATAAGGCAGATCTTGATGATGCTCATGAGCGCGTAAAGAAGGCTGTAGAGGAAAACAGCTTCGATTTTGATGTATGGGCAAATAAAAACTTCCCAACTTTAAATAAGAAAGGTCAGATCTGTCTTGATATGGATATGACCTCAGTTCAGATTGAAGGTATTGATGAAATTGCTCGTCGTCTAGATGTTTTTGACAAAGTAGCTGAGATTACATCACAGGCTATGCACGGTGGTCTTGATTTTGCTACTTCTCTTACAAAGCGTGTATCAATGCTCAAAGATGGCGATGCTAGTGTAATTGAAGATGTTAAAACTATCATGAAAGAGACTGATGGTCTTGATTATCTTATGAAGACTGCATCAGATAATGGTTTTTATAAGGCTATCTGTTCAGGTGGTTTTGAACAGCTAATCTGCGTTCTTGAAAAGAAATACAACCTTGATGCTGTTTATGCAAATTCTCTTGAAATTGTTGATGGAAAGTTAACAGGAAAAGTTGATAAGAGAATTGTTGATGCAGAGGTAAAGAGAGAAGGTGTTCTTGAGCTTTCTCAAAAGTATGGCATCGAAAAAGAGCAGATTGTCGTTTTAGGCGACGGAGCAAACGATCTTAAAATGATTGATGTTGCAGGTTTAGGTGTTGCCTATCACGCAAAACCATTAGTAAAGCAAAAAGCACCTTTTTCAATCAGCTACTCTGATTTATCAGCAGTTGCATTACTGTTAAAACTTAATTCTTAGAAAATATGGCAAAGTCTAAAAGTATTTATATCTGTTCAGCCTGTGGAGCCCGCTATCCAAGATGGCAGGGTATCTGCTCAGAATGTGGAGAGGCTGCTTCAATTTCTGAGGTAATTGAATCGTCTGCTCCTTCAGCAGGATCAAAAGCTGCCGCAAGAGCTCTCAGCGGTTTTGCAGGAGCAACAGAGAATACTGTATATGACCTGTCAGGTGTTGATCTAACTTCAAAACAGAGAGTTTCAACTGGTTACAGCGAGTTTGACAGAGTTTTAGGTGGAGGCATTGTCGCTGGATCTGTTGTTCTTATTGGTGGTAATCCAGGTGCAGGTAAATCAACACTACTTTTGCAGACTGTAGGAAAACTCTGTCAGTCACATAAAGTTTTATATGTAACTGGCGAGGAGTCTTTGCAGCAGGTTGCAATCAGAGCTAATCGTCTTAAGATAAATTCTAATGGTATAAAGATAGCAGCTCAGACCTCAATAGATCAGATCTGTCAGATGGCAGGAGAGTTAAAACCTGAAGTTTTAATAGTTGATTCTATACAGGTTATGCATGTTGATGGCATAGAATCAGCACCAGGATCTGTCTCTCAGGTTCGTGAAGGCGCTGCAGCATTAACTCAGTTTGCAAAAAAATCCAACATAGCAGTCTTTATGATTGGCCATGTTACAAAGGATGGTACACTGGCAGGTCCTAAGATCCTAGAGCATTGTGTTGACTGCTCAGTGATACTTGAGGCTGGTACTGATATGCGCTATAGAACTTTACGCTGTCAGAAAAACAGATTCGGTGCTGTAAATGAGATCGGTGTATTTGCAATGACAGATTGCGGTCTTGTTGAAGTTAAAAATCCATCAGCAATTTTTTTGAATCGTCAGGAGCAGGTAGCACCAGGCTCTCTTGCAATGGTTACCTGGGAAGGTACAAGACCACTGCTTGTTGAGCTTCAGTCTCTAGTTGATTCTTCTATTTTTAATAACCCAAGGCGTTTGTCATTAGGTACCGATCAGAACAGATTATCTATGATTCTGTCTGTTCTACACCGACATGCAGGCTTTGCTCTTGCAGATCAGGACGTATTTGTGAATATTGTTGGTGGTTTAAAGATTGAAGATACATCAGCTGATGTTCCATTAGTTTTAGCTCTTATATCATCATTTAAAAACAAGCCAATTGATAAAGGTACAATCGCTTTTGGCGAAATTGGATTAACTGGTGAGATTAGACCTGTGGCATATGGCCAGGAAAGAATCAGTGAAGCTGTAAAACAGGGCTTTGTAAAGATCATTGTTCCTTATGACAATGCTCCAAGGAAAAAAGAAAACGGCGTACAGGTTATCACAGTGCGCCGCGTATCAGATCTGTTTAAT
>NZ_JBGVMC010000308.1:0-4204 GCF_045124615.1 Succinivibrio sp. | reverse complement strand
ACAACCTTCGTCAGTCGCCAGGCAGTGTGGATGATACAGAATGGCATAATAACAGATTCTCATAAGAAACAGTTAGAATGGACTCTACATGAATTAAACAGCAAGGTCTGGTTTATTGATGAGCCAGAGATAATGCAACCTGCTGAAGCAACAGAATTACGCAGAATTGATGATGATCCGCTGATATCCTGAACCATCTTTGCAGGTGGAAGCTGAATCTGATTTGTCCAGATTGGCCAGTTAAAATCATAAACGTCCAACTGAGGCTGAATGGATGCAATATCCATGTTTGCCTCCCAGTAGGCATCTACTGTTCCGACATCTCTCCAGAAAACAATATCTGTATTGCCTCTGTTTCTGATACAAGATTTTGTAAAATCGTGGGCATGTACCATTCTCTGCTGAACTAGAGGTGGAATAATGTCCATACCAAAATCATGGTGGGAATCTCTGTTGCCAGCATCCCTTGATAGAATCTCATACAGGAATTCAGCATCAAAAACGTAAATACCCATTGAGGCTAATGACATATAAGGATTTGATGGCATTGTAGGAGGATCAAGAGGCTTTTCAACGAAATCTGTTACAAGCCAGTCCTGATCAACATTCATAACACCAAAACCGCGAGCCTGATCTTTTGGAACAGGAATACATGCAACTGTTAGAGGTGAGCCCATTTTAATATGATCGAGAATCATAGCAGCATAATCCATCTTATAAATATGGTCACCTGCTAAAATCAGCACATACTTTGGTTTATGATCCTTGATAATGTCTATATTCTGATAGATTGCATCAGCAGTACCCTGATACCAGTGCTCCTCATCTGTTCTTTGTGATGCAGGAAGGAAATCTATATACTCATTCATCTGGTTTCTGAAAAATGACCAACCAGCCTGAAGATGTCTTAAAAGACTGTGTGACTTATACTGAGTAACTACACCAATTCCAGTAATTCCAGAATTTACACAATTTGATAAAGCAAAATCAATAATTCTGTATTTACCGCCAAAGTAAACTGAAGGTTTAGCTCTTGTATCTGTCAAAGCCTTCAATCTGCTGCCTCGACCACCTGCAAGAACCAAAGCCATAGTCTGTCTTACGACGTCACGTGCTGACTGCATAAAATGAGTTACTCCCTATATGTTCTTTACTATTCTCGTTAACATTATAATATTGTAGATGAATATTCTATTTATGAGAGACTTATCTCCACTTTTTGCGATCATTACACATAAAAAAAGAACATAAATTTAGTATTTTTTTATACTTTGCAAAAAGTATGGAAATGTGCATAAAAAAGTTCTATTTATATCACAAAGAACAATATCTTATCTTAATTATCAAAAAGTTAGCTATTATTAATGAATTTTTTTTGCATAAGGATATTTGCAGTTTTGTAACAAGCAAAACATTTTTTACTGAAAATTCATTTTTTTATTTTTACTTTTTAAAAATATTCTTTATTCTATTCATCTAAAAAAATTACTTAAATCATACAAACAGAAAAATGAAGACAATAAGCAATAAAGAATATTCTGGAGAAAGACCTCTTTTTGGTATAAGCAATACAAAACTCAATAACATAAGAGTTATTGATGGAGAATCAGCTTTAAAGGAGGGGCACGAGATCAGTGCTGAAAAATCATATTTCAATGGAAAGTACCCTTTCTGGCACATTCAGGATCTTTCTATAGATACCTGTGCTTTTGACACAATGGCTAGAGCTGCTATTTGGTATTCAAATAACATTAATATGTCAAATTGCGATGTGGTCGCACCTAAAATGTTCAGAAAATGCTCGGATATTAGTGTTTATCAGACTATTTTCTCTGATGCAAAAGAAACATTCTGGGACTGCAAAGGTATAAAAATTGATAACTGCTCTATGAATAATGCAGATTATCTTTTTTTAAATTCTTCTAATATAGAAATCAATAAACTAAAATTAAATGGTAATTATGCATTTCAGAATGCATCTGGCATAAAGATTGTCGACAGTATAATCAACTCAAAAGATGCATTTTGGGAAGCTCAGGATGTCACAGTCATAAACTCTATTATCAATAGTGAATACTTAGCTTGGCATTCAAAAAATGTAACTTTGATAAACTGCACAATAACAGGCAAACAGCCTATGTGCTATGCCGAAAACCTAAGACTTGTTGACTGTATTCTTGCAGATAGCACTGAATTTGCTTTTGAATACTCATCTGTATTTGCTACAATAAAAAGCCATATCGAAAGTGTAAGAAATCCTCTTTCAGGCCATATTCGTGCAACTTCAATCGGAAAAATAATCATCGATGAACACAAAAAAGCTCCTGCTTCTTGTGTAATTGAGGAAAATTACTTTGGCTAAGTACAATTTTGATGAAATTATAGACAGACACGATACATATTCCTGTAAATGGGATCTTGTAAAAGATAAGGATGTTCTGCCTCTTTGGGTAGCAGATATGGATTTTAAGGTAGCACCACCAATCCAGAAAGCAGTTGAGGATCTTGCTAAGCACGGAATATATGGATATGGCATTGTACCTGATGAATATT
The DNA here is from genome assembly GCF_045124615.1 of Succinivibrio sp. NCBI lineage: Bacteria > Pseudomonadati > Pseudomonadota > Gammaproteobacteria > Aeromonadales > Succinivibrionaceae > Succinivibrio > Succinivibrio sp. The sequence continues at coordinate 1,651 of NZ_JBGVMC010000308.1, read as the reverse complement.
ACAAGGCTATCTGTAGCTTTCACAAAAGACACTACAACTGTGACATAAGTGAAGATTCGATTATTCCAACACCTTGTATGGTTGGTGCTATAAGTGCAATTTTACAAGGATTGTCTCAATGTGCCGATGAAGTTATTGTTCAGACTCCAGCATATAACAACTTTTTCTCCTGTATAAAAAACAGTGGATGCCAGATAGTTGAAAACAAAATCTTATACTCTGATGGCATATTCTCTTTAGATTTTGAATCTCTAGAAAAACAGGCAAAATCAGAAAAAGCAAAATTCCTATTACTTTGTAATCCACACAATCCAACAGGAAGATTATGGACAAGACAGGAATTAGAAAGAATTCTTGCAATCTGTAAAAAGCATAATCTCATCGTAATTGCAGATGAAGTGCACTGCGACATCAGACCAAATGGCTCTGTATTCACTTCTTTCCTGAATATCGATAAAAGTTACAACGATAGAATTATTCTCATAAGATCTGCTAGCAAGACATTCAACACTGCAGGATTAAAGAATGCATATATTGTCTGTCAGAATAAAGAATTCCTAAAAAGAATTGATAGACAGGTAAACATAAATGAAATCTGCGATGTAACGTCTTTTGGTGTTGCAGCTACAATTGCAGCTTATACTCAATGTGATGATTGGATTATTGAGCTTAATGACTACATTCAGGAGAATTACCAAATCCTTTGTACTTTCATCAAAGAAAATTATCCTGATTTTAAGGTAGCAAAACTTGAAAGCACTTATTTAGCTTGGATTGATATGTCAAAACTGAATATGAGTTCTGAAAAGATAAAAAGTCTGTTACTAAAAAAGGCAAAAGTTCTTATAAATGACGGAGATATGTACAGATCACCTAATGAAGGATTTATAAGAATAAACCTTGGCTGTACACATAAAACATTAAAAGAAGCTTTGAACAGATTTAAAAAGGCTATATAAAAAACATCAGGCTTTTGCCTGATGTCGTTATACAGAAACAGATTCTAATCTTTTTGAAGCACCTATTTCTTCAAGAACTCCAAAACCATCTCCAGTCTCTTTAATTTTTTCGTACTTGAGAGCAAGACCTGCATTCTGCTGTCTTAATTTTTCCTGTTTTAAAGGTGTAAGCTGAGCAAAAACTTCTGGAGAATAAGTTCTTTCAAAAGGAACTAGTGGCTCCCCCTGAATGCACTGTAATAAAAAGACCTGTCTGAAACTATCCTTGTTTATAAGTTGAGCCATATCAGATGATCTTTCAAAATCATCTTGATGTGCATATTTTCTCTGTTCTCTTGGTAAAGAAAACTTAGCTCTTAAATCCTCTTCTTTAACACTCTCAACTTTATCATGATGCAAAGGATGATCGGTCATATCATGAGATAACATTGCGAGCATAAGATTAAAATCAGCATGGTTCTGAGACTGGATATCATTATTCAGTCTCTGACCTAACTGAAGCTCATCTACTAGCATTTGACTGCGGATCTGCTCGGTTAACATATATACCTCATTACCATACCTATTTACATAACGTCAGATCCTGTATTTTCTTTAAACAATAATTTGATATTTCTAAAATTCTTTAACAAATGATCACTAAAAGATTACTCAAGGAAAATAATGCAGAATAAATACAGACAGAAGGATGT
>NZ_JBGVMC010000307.1:0-2714 GCF_045124615.1 Succinivibrio sp. | reverse complement strand
ATGAAGATGGCCAGCGATACAAAGAGAAGAAGGAAAAAGATCCTGTAAAAGTTAACAGAATAACTATTACACCAAAACTTATTCATGAAAATGGAACACCTGGTGGAACAATCAGAACAAATTCAGGATTTTTTTCAGATCATCGCAGTTATATGGCAGAGCTTTGGTATTCAGAGGAAACAACTTGTGTAACATACTATTTTCCTGTAGATGATCCTGTAACAGGTATAATTCCAAAAGATAAAAAGATAATCAAAAAATATCTAATCAATGAGGAAAAACTAAGAAAACACGAAACACACTACTTAGACGTATCTGTTCTGAAAAAAGAAAACGGTATTGAAATCTATTCTGTAACAGTTGCAGTAGCTTGTGAAGACGACAGATACTGCGAGGCCTACCTTTAATATCTGATTAAGAAACTTCATTAGACATATTGTTTAGTGAAGTTTATATGTTAGATTTGTTTATGAGTAAAGGATCATAATAAAACAGACAAACTTCTTGTTACTAAATAAATATTTGAGAATTTTAGAATTAGAAAAAAAGAGTTTAAGGTGGTGCGAAAGAGAGAACTATTCTTCATTTTTTATTATGGATAATCAATAAGTTATTTTTCGTGTCCATTTTAGCTCCAGAAGAGATGGACACAGCGCTAAAATCCCGATTTGCTAGGATATTATATCGACTAAAAAATTACACAATATTAATCTATTTTTCATTGCAGTCCTCTTGAGAAATATAAATTAAAAACGTTTTTGCTCTCTATATTTCTCCGATTTTCCCACAAGTAAGTAATATGAACATATTTAAAGAGCCATTAAAGTGTCATCCTAGGGATTTTGGCACTTTAAAATCTAGACAATTGCGTATTTTGGCTTTTATATCAGCTTTTTTTAAATTGCCATTTAAAGTGCCAATCTGAGAATTTGGCAATTTGGAATATGGATCAATCAGTAACAGTTATTCAAATGATTATTCCTTTATTCTCCAAGTTCTCGACTGATTAGCACCTTGAGGCTCTAATAATTTCTTCTTAATTAAAGAAGATATTATTCTTTGTGCTGAGCGTTCTGACTTACCAATTCTACTTGCGATTTCTGCTTTAGACAGTCCTTCGTTATTTCTGATAATATCCAAAACCATTCGCTCAGATGCAGAAATCTCATTTTCCGTTTGGACAATTGTCTGGACAACAGTCTGGCCATTTGTCCAGACAGGTTTTTCTTTGTCGTTAATATTTCCTGAATTTTCAGCAAGTTGAGTTTGTAATTTATTATTTGTCTGGACAACAGTCTGGCCATTTGTCCGGACAAACTCGAAAAAGAAACCATAAGCTTCTTTTCTGAAAGTCCATTCTACGTTCTGCTGAGTACAATATTCATTGACTCTTTGAAATCCTGTGCCCGACTTTTCAACATCTCGACTTCTAAACAACACGTCAAGGATCAATCTGTTTCGCTTATATGAAGGAAGATTTTTTGAAATAAAATCAATTGGAGTCAATTCATCAGGAAAGGTACCAGGGTTATAAATCTCAATCTTTCCAGGATGTATACCGATTTCTATCTCAGGAGAATTTGTGTAATCAGCATGAGCAAAGGAATTAACAATAATTTCACGAATTGCTTTCTCCGGTATTTCAGGAATTTCCTCTCTTTTCCTTGTACCGATCTCAACACGCCAATTAATTCGATTTAAGACATAATCTAATGCCTTATCTACAAGGTTGTAGATGTTGCCTTCGATAAGTTTTAAATCCGTTATCGTTACTTTATTGTCTGTGGCATAGGAAGCTAGTTTTAATCCAACCTTTGCTTTCTTTCCAAATAATGCATAGGCAGCATTCTTAAGACAGCCATTCTTCACCAAATCAATTGATGAGAGAAGCTTCTCTTTATCATAACTATCCATTACTAATCGACCACAGTCTTTTGCTGAACTGAAAAAATCCTGTAATGAGTTATCATCAAGATCATCATAAGAATAGTCAGTTAGCTCCTCTTCCCATTTAGATGAATAGTCATCATTCTTAATTAGACGCCTAAGCTCATCAGTAGACATTTTCCTATTCTCAGTGCCTGTTCTAATCAGATATCTACCGTTTACCGAGTAAGGTCTATTGTGACCGGAAAATGAAACCTTTATTACATTTCTCTGCTCTATTGTTAATACTTCAATTGTAGGTGTTATCCTTGGTTCAATTGAATCGTTGATGATTCTTGAAATATCCTTTTTTGTAGAATCACTTATCTGCTGCCCTTTTACAAATCCTGAATCATCAACACCGAAATACAATGTTCCACGGCAATGTTTGTTTAGTATTGCAGAAATAGCTTCCATAGCTTCTTTCTTTTCGCCAGTTGTTTGCTTAAATTCAACAGTTTCACTTTCTGCACCAATAATCATTATTTTTCCCCGATTTCATCCTAAAACTGATTGGTCGTCAGATAATCTTTGTAAAGATTTACGCTAACTAAATTACAAACAAAATAGATCTTATTTATTAATATACAGGGCGTACGCATGAATTGTAAGTTCAGATGATACGCCTTGCCCTATTTTTTTAGTCTTTTGACAAATACTCAATAAGACCATCTACAGCTATAGAGCAATCATCTCTAAGTTTCTTCTGCAACCTTGGTATTGAGCACTTTTCACTCTTTTTAGAAAAGCGAGGTTGTACTATCTTCAGCACATTCAACGCTATCTTG
>NZ_JBGVMC010000306.1:0-6911 GCF_045124615.1 Succinivibrio sp. | reverse complement strand
AAATGAATATTATAGGTTGTTTTGATTTTGCTTTTCTTTTTCAAAAAATAAAAAAAAACGACCCACATTTGTGAGTCGTCTTGTATAAATGATCTTTTTATTACTTGTTTGGAATTAAACCAACCTGAAGATCTTCAGCTGTATAGATATGCTCGTTATCAACAAATACCTTACCATCAGCAATACCCATGTAAAGCTTACCGCGAGCTACGATCTTCTTTAACTGAATCTCATAAGTTACAAGCTTAGCTGTATCTAAAACTTCGCCTTTGAATTTAACTTTGCCAACACCTAAAGCACGGCCTTTACCAGGACCACCTCTCCAGCCTAGGAAGAAACCAACTAGCTGCCACATAGCATCTAAGCCTAAGCAACCTGGCATTACAGGATCACCTGGGAAGTGGCAACCGAAGAACCATAAATCTTTAGTTACATCAAGCTCAGCTTTAACATAACCTAAACCATAATCACCACCCTCATTCTGAATATCAGTGATACGGTCAAACATTAACATGTTTGGAGCTGGAAGCTGGCTGTTACCAGGTCCGAATAATTCTCCGCGTGAACAAGCAAGTAGATCATTCTTGTCAAAAGAATGAATTCCTCTCTCTAATAATGAGGCCATTTAGTGCTCCTATATTATAAAAAATGTCTAACTATGACATTTTGAGGGTAGTTTTCAGTATATTTTAGTACTGGCTCTATATAAAAAAAATAGAGCAGTTGTATTAGATTCTGCTCGGGTAATGATATATTTTCAAGTCAAATATATCAAGTATTTTTTGGCCACTTAAAAGTGAATTTAAGTGGCCAATTATGTTTAACGTGTTCCGAAAACAACAATTGTTTTACCGTGAGCTGTAATGAGGTGATCCTCTTCCATCATCTTGAGAATACGACCTACAGTTTCACGTGAACAGCCAACAATCTGACCGATTTCCTGACGTGTGATCTTAATTTGCATACCATCAGGATGTGTCATTGCTTCTGGCTGATGAGCAAGGTTTACTAAAGTCTTTGCAATACGACCTGTAACATCTAGGAATGCAAGAGAACCAACCTTTGCTGATGTTGCAGATAATCTGTGAGAGATCTGAGCTGTAAGTCTCATTAGAATTTCAGGATTTACCTGAACTAACTGCTTGAACTTGCTGTATGAAACCTCTGCAATTTCACAAGCTGTCTTTGCTTTAACCCAAGCTGTACGCTTTGGATTTTCAGAATCATCAAAAAGACCTACTTCACCAATAAAATCACCCTGATTTAGGTAGCTTAGGATCATTTCATGACCATCAGCATCCTTAATTAACACAGCTACAGAACCTTTTGAAATGTAGTAAAGGGTCTCTGCCTTTTCACCAGCGTGAATAATTGTGCTTTTTGCGTTGTATTTATGAATATGGCACTGACTTAAGAACCAGCTAATAGTTGTGTCAGTCTGTGGTTTTATAATTGGTGACATTTTTTCTCTCTGTTTGCTTTCATGTCAGCAGATAAAAAATAACACTCATATGTTCTGCTGAGTTAAATGAGTATCAACTAAGCCCCAGAAATGAATCCGTAATTCATGACTCCTTGAACCAAAGCGTTCAAGTTTGACCACAGTATGAAGTTTAGGCTTCCGCGGGCAATCCGGGCCTGCACACCACAGCATATAAGCAGTCACAGTCTATAGATATCGGCTCAGGGTGCAAATTACTAGATGTCACCCCAGGGTTATCTTTTTGGTTATCTAACCATATGTTTATAATAACAAAACCAATAATTACTAACAATTTAAAATTGTTATTTATAAAGACTTTTTTTGACCTGCTAAAGATAATTGTGATGTATACCTAATTTTTTAATGTGGTATAGCTCTAATTTTGAGCGTTTTTGCGAAATATGAGCTTTTTTAAGGTTGATATTGTAATAAATAGATTTAATATCAATAAGATAGAATTTAAAAATGCTTAATTATGTAAAGAGCAGTACACAAAAAACGCAGATTGCACCTATAAAAAGGCAAAGAAGAATATTAATAATTCCTGAACTGAAAATTCCTGTATTCATAAATTTTGAAAGATATTTTTGCCGTACAAGATAGGCATCCTCTGCAGATAGATTATCTAAAAGATCATCTGCAAGTGGAACTTTATTATTGTAGGCATCCTGTATTATTTTTCGAAACTCAATTCTTACAATATTCTCATGCTTTTTATTAAAGCCAAATTCCTTAAGAATGCTTCTACAAAAAGTTTCAGGTTCATTAGAATTTAGAATAGCTGATATGATGCTGTATCTGTAATCAGATACACAAAGGCATTTTAGTCTGAATAGTATATATCTTATGTCCATATTCAAAAAAGGGGCAGTTTTCTGCCCCTTTGTGCCATTTTCATAGATTAGATCTGCTCAGGTACCATTCTGATGTGGCCGCAAGGACATTCTTGTGCACACACACCACAGCCCTTACAGTAATCGTAGTTGAACTCATAACCCTTACCAGGTCCGAGTTTTACGATAGCACTGTCAGGACATACACCATAACAGTTATCACACTCCATACAGTTACCGCATGACAGACAGCGACGTGCTTCAAATATAGCATTCTCTTCGGTTAGACCGAACTGAACCTCATCAAAGCAGTTTGAACGACGGGCAACTTCAAGTTCCTGTCTTACTGTCTTTGGAGCATCTGTATAGTACCAAGGATGCATATCCTCGAATTTTGCGATTTCATGCTTTAAAGCCTTCTTGTATGTCTGGCCGTTTAAGTATGCATTTACGCCACGAGCTGCATTCTTACCCATACCGATTGCATTTGTTACTGTACGGTTTGATGTGGCAACGTCACCTGCTGCAAAGATACCATCAACAGATGTCATCTTTGTCTCTTCATCTATGATGATGTTGTCCTTTTCAAACTTAAGACCTTCAATCTTATCAAGAACAGCCTTATCAACATTCTGACCTAAGGCAAGTACAACTGCATCAGCTGGTAAATCTTCATATTCACCAGTAGGGCTTAACTTGCCATTCTCATCAATAGCCATCTTTTCAATCTTAAGATTGCTCTTTGATGCCTCAGAAATTGTTGATAACCACTTAACCTGAATGCCTTCTTCGATAGCTGCATCCATTTCCTCAGCGTTTGCCTTCATGTTCTCGCGGTTACGACGGTAAACAATTACAGGCTCAGCACCGATACGGCGTAATGAACGAGCAACGTCAACAGCAGTATTACCACCACCGTAAACTGCAACCTTTCTTGCAATCTGAACATCACCTGTGGTCTCAATCTGACCTAGGATTGAAAGAGCATTTAATACGTGATTGGTATCACCCTGTGGAATTTCAACATTAGATGATATCTGAGCACCGATAGTAATGATAACAGCATCATATTTGCCATTCTTCTTTTCAGCTTCGATATCGTCAATCTTTCTGCCGCATTCGATGGTAACACCCATATCAGTGATACGCTTGATTTCAGCATCAAGAATATTTCTTGGCAGACGGTATGTAGGAATACCATAGCGCATCATACCACCAGCTTCCTTACCCATTTCAACAATGTGTACAGAATGACCAAAACGTCTTAACTGGTATGCAGCTGATAGACCTGCAGGACCTGCACCTACAACAAGGATCTTCTTGCCGGTTTCACGAGTTGGACGTTTGAATGACAGATTGTGCTCTAAAGCATAGTCACCTAAGAAACGCTCAACTGAGTTGATACCAACAGACTCGTCAAGAAAACCTCTGTTGCACTTGCCTTCACAGGTGTGATAGCAAACACGGCCCATACAAGCTGGCATTGGGTTTTCTTCAGTTAAAATACGCCATGCATGCTCGTAATCACCTTCTGCAGCATAGAATAACCACTGCTGGATGTTTTCACCTGCAGGGCACTGATTGTTACATGGAGGTAACTTGTAAACATTTACAGGGCGAAGTGTACGCCATGAACCAGTATGATTCTGATGTGATGTAGCTGGATCAAGGGTAACAGCAAAAGCTTTTTTCATCATAATTCACTATCTCCTTTATACAGCCTGACTACGCTCATAAGCCTGCATTGCAACTGGCTGACCGGTAACGTCGGTACCTTCAACCAAACCAAAGTTCTTGATGTTTGCATCGCAAAGAGCCTGGAGTCTAGCAAGTACGTTAGGATCTGCTTTCTTACCTGTTAAGTGAGCATAACGGCGCTGCATCTTCAGATAGTTGATTACAGGCTGTACCTGACGGATCTTACGAACAGATGTAATCTTGCCGTACTCAGCTTCATAAATAGGGTAGAAACCAGTTTCCATTGCCATTCTTGCAACTGTAACAGTTGAATTTGATGACAGACCCCAGCCAAGAGGACATGGTACCAGGATCTGAATGAATCTTGCGCCATGGAAGCTCATTGCCTTTTGTACCTTGTACTCAAGATCTCTTAGGTCACCTACAGATGCTGTAGCAACATAAGGAATACCATGTGCCATGGCAATTAAAGGTACATCCTTACCTTTACCCCAGTCAGCACCTGGTTTGTCACCAACAAGCTGAGTTGTTGCAGTACGTGCTGCAGGAGGAGTTGCAGATGATCTCTGAACACCGGTATTCATGTATGCTTCGTTGTCATAGCAGATGTATAAAACATCGTCATTACGCTCAAACATACCTGACAGAGGACCAAAACCGATATCAGTGGTACCACCGTCACCGCCTTGTGCGATGATTCTTGGAACTACATTATCGCCATTTGTCTGAGCTCTTACCTTAGCGGCAGCTGCAAGACCTGAACCTACAGATGCTGCATTACCGAATAATGAGTGCACCCATGGAAGTCTCCATGCTGATTCTGGATAAGGTGTTGAGAAAACCTCAAGACAGCCTGTTGCATTAACGATCATAATCTGACCGTTTGTTGCCTTCATTGCTGCATCAATTGCATATCTTGCACCTAATGCCTCACCGCAACCTTGACAGGCTCTGTGACCTGAGGTTAATGAATTTGGTCTGTCAGCTGATGCCTGAATGGTTCTCATAGCAGGTGTGATCAGACGGTTACCAACGGTATTTGAACCTGTTTGGTAAAATTTAATCTTTTCTAACATTTGTCATCTCCTGCTTAAGCTTTGACTGATTTTTCAAGAACAGACTGAGCAATAGGACCCTTTGAGAAAGAAACATTCTCTTCTTTTAGAGTACTGTTGTTAAGAACATTAGTATCGATATCGTACCATGTAAACTCTTCTGTGAACTTGCCAGCTAAAGCATCCTTAACGATACCGTTGATAGTTGTACCAAAGATTGGACGACCACCTAAACCTGCAACTACAGTCTTAACATCGCAGTTAGTACCTTCCATAGCTCTCTTAACTTCAGGGCAAACAATACCTCTTGCACCAAATGAGAAAGCTCTTTCAATACAGATAACCTGCTTGGTATCACCAATAGCCTCTTTAATAGCGGCATATGGGAATGGACGGAAGCTCTTTAAGGAAATGATACCAACATTGATACCCTGTGCCTTGAGACGATCAACTTCATCTTTAGCAGTACCAACAGTTGAACCCATGATAATAAGCTTGATATCGGCATTCTCACAGTTATAGCAGTCAAGTAAGCCACCTGACTTAGAGCCTGTAAGTTCACGATACTCTTTTGTAACCTTCTCAATTACAGAAAGTGCCTTAGCCATCTTACGCTGCTGCAAGAAACGTACTTCAGTGAAAGCCTCAGGACCTACCATAGCACCGATTGATACTGGCTCTTTGGTATTGATAAACTCGCGAGGTTCATACTTTGGAAGGAACTTATCTACAGTTTCCTGATCTGGAATATCAAGACGCTCGAATGCGTGGGTAAGTACGAAACCATCCATACATACCATAACTGGTAAACCAACCTCTTCTGCAATCTTAAATGCCATGATATGGGTATCAACTGCATCCTGATTTGATTCACAGAATAACTGTAACCAGCCTGAATCTCTTTGAGAGAGTGAATCTGAGTGATCGTTCCAGATGTTGATAGGACCGCCGATAGCACGTGAAGCAACGGTCATAACCATTGGAAGACCTAAACCTGAAGCTGAATAAACACCTTCAGCCATGAATAATAGACCCTGAGATGCTGTTGCTGTGTAAGTTCTTACACCACCAACTTCAGAACCGATTGCAACTGACATTGCTGAGAATTCTGACTCAACATTTAAGAACTCGCAGTCCTTTAATGAACCTTCTTTTACAAATTTACCAAGATTCTCAACGATGTGGGTCTGAGGAGAAATAGGATAGGCACAAACAACACCAGGACGACATAGTGCAACAGCCTGTGCAACACCTAATGAGCCTTCAATCTGCTTTAACATTACTATTCTCCTTTAATGAAGTTATAGGCAAGTGCAGCAGTTTCTGCATTAGCATCACCGATTTTTCCAGGATATCTTGACTGGAAAGCCTTCTGTACAGATTCTAGTTTTAGAATATCTGTTACAGCTGCTAAAGAAGATAACATTGGGGCACCAGGTAGTGGTTTACCAATCTTCTGCATAGCAAAATCTGTAGCTGGTACTGTAAATACGTGTCCAGCTGGGAGTTTTGCAACGATTTCAGGAACAACTTTTGATGGTTCATCTTTTGAATTGATGATAACGAATCCATTTGGACTTAAACCTGCAAACACATCAACAGCGCCTAACAGGGTCTTATCCTGAACGATAACCACATCAGGATTTGAGATAGGCTCATGTGTGCGGATCTCTTTGTTATCAATACGAGCATAGGCAACAACAGGTGCACCAGTACGCTCTGAACCAAAGCTTGGGAAAGCTTGTGCAAAGTGGCCTTCGTAGAAAGCTGCAAGTGTTAGCATTTCTGCTGCGGTCACAACACCTTGGCCTCCACGGCCATGTAATCTAATCTGAAGCATTA
>NZ_JBGVMC010000305.1:0-5906 GCF_045124615.1 Succinivibrio sp. | reverse complement strand
TGTAGAGCGTAAGAAGGTTGGTCTTCACAAAGCTCGTAAGCGTCCACAGTACTCAAAGCGTTAATTTATACAATTCATGTTGTATCCAAACCTCTGCCCCAAAGGCGGAGGTTTTCTTTTTCTAAAAATAAAGCAGACTATTGTCTGCTTCTTTTCAATCGGTCTCTAGTTAATTCCGTAATAATTCATGCAGTATACTTTTGCTGCAGTTTTATATGGATTTTTATAAACGTGTCGAACCATTCCATCAAAGCACATTGAATCGCCTGTTTTTAGTTTAAAGCTGGTATCTTCAACTATGATTTCTATACATCCTTCCTGTACAAAAAGATATTCTTCTGAAATCTTTGTATGACCGTCTGTAACATGCTCTGAACCTGGATCGAGGATCAGCATAAACATTTCAAAATTTCTGTTTATATTTGATGGAAACAGACATCCGATTCTGTAATGACCATCATCATCTTTCTGAAAAGCTACCTGATCAAGAGAAACTTTCTGTGCTGTAACTCTTTTTGATTCAAGTAATGCTGAATATGTAACACCAAAAGCTTCTGCTATTTTCCAGATAGTATTAATAGTTGGATTTGAATTTCCTTTTTCTATCTGAGATAGAACGGCTTTGGAAAGTCCTGTTTTTTCAGACAGTTTTCCAAGCGTCATATTAGACTGAAGCCTTAAGTGCTGAAGGTTTTTAGAAATTACCTGATTTATATCCATAAAATATTGTAAGTTTATTATAATTAACATTTGACCAATTATATTTAACGGTATATTCTGTTAAATATATTACTTGTTTTGTTTATTATAAATAACTACTATGAAGTTTCAAGCATTTAAATTTGTTTTTCCAAGATCATTTCCAATTCTGACAGGATTCTGGTTTGTTGGTATTGCATACGGTGCATATATGAATGTATCTGGTTTTTCATTTGTATATCCGATGCTGATGAGCCTTATTATTTTGGGCGGTTCACTTGAATTCATTTGTGTCAGTATGCTTTTAAGTACTTTCGCTCCATTAAGTGCTTTTATGGTGGCATTGGTCGTTCAGGCAAGACATCTGTTTTATGGAATTTCCATGCTTGATAAATATAGAGGACTAGGAATAAAGCGTTACTATCTTATTTTTGGAATGTGTGATGAAACTTTTTCCATAAATTATACTAGCAAGATCCCAGATCATCTTGATAAAGGTTGGTGTTTCTTTTTTGTAACATTGTTAAACCATTTTTACTGGGTATCAGGATCGACACTTGGCGGAATTTTAGGAGAGTTTATTTCCTTTGACACAACTGGACTTTGGTTTGTAATGGAAGCTCTGTTTGTAGTTATTTTTATAGAGCAGTGGAAAAATGATAAGAAACATCAAAACGGCATTATTGGAATAGGTGTTACAGCACTTTGCCTGATTACTATTGGTAAGGATTCATTTTTACTGGCATCGATGATAATAATTTTTTCGATTCTGTCTTTGCAGTACATTTATACAAGAAAAGTGAAGGGACTGTTACTGTCAAATGGATAATTTAACTCTTACAGAGCAGTGCATAATTATAGGACTGTGTGCTGCAGGAACAATGATATGCAGATTTCTACCATTTATAATTTTTTCAAGAAATTCAAAGCTTCCTAATTTTATAGTATATCTAGGATCAGCGCTTCCTTTATCTGTATTCGGAATGTTGCTTGTTTACTGCCTTAAAGATGTAGATCTTAGAGCTCCAGGTCATGGTGCTGCAGAAGTTATTGCGATAACTGTTACGGTACTAGTACATATGTACAAAAGAAACATGATGCTATCTATAGCACTTGGAACAATAGTATATATGATTGAGGTTCAGTTTATATTCAGATAATTTTTTCAACATGAAATCAATCGGGATAGTTGGTTGATTATAATGTATAATTGAAAAAAAACATCTGGAGATACAAATGGCAGTTCGTTTAAAAAGTTTGAAACCATATCTGTTTAATGCTTATTACAACTGGATTATAGAAAATGAAATGACACCTCATATTCTGGTGAATGCAACCTATAAGGGAGTAGTTGTTCCTGAAAGTTATATTACAGATGGTTCTATTATTTTAAGTTTACTTCCATCATCCATTGATTCATTCCATGCAACCTCAAATGCTATCTCTTTCAAAGCAAGATTTGCTGGAAAGTCTGAGGACATATATGTTCCATACTCAGCAATAGAGCAGTTGATTGCTGTTGAAGCTCAGGCAGCACTTCCAATAGGAAGAGCATTAGAACAGCTGGATCTTGCACCAGAGGATGAAATATACCCAGATGAAGGCATAGTAAAAGATGGTCCTGAATTTGAGATTGATACAAAGGATTCAGATGACTTAACAACAGAAACTTTGCAAAAAGGTAACGACAAGGATTCTGAGAAAAACAAAGAGCCAGGTTTTGAATTTGTATAAAAGATTCATCGAATAAAAAAAACAAAAGAGCTGATTTAATCAGCTCTTTTTGTAGATATTGTATGAATTTAGCTTAGCGAAGCTTACCTAATTCAACCCACATTGGTGAAGTCTCGATTAGACCATCCTGACCTAATGTAATATCACCTGTCAGACCATGAAGAACATCTTCACTGTTGTTTGCTAGCTGCTCAATGCTGAATGCAAAAGCAACACTGTCATAAGCTGCAGCAAAGATCTTCTGAACCTGAGGATTTGCCTTAGGTAAGGATTTCATGAAGCTTTCCTTTAACTGACTGTCAGTTAAGAGCCATGGCATATCTCCTAAAAGAGCACCTTTTAGAGCAAATTCTGATGAAGAATTGTTAAGTCCCATATAGCTCTTGTCAGTTAGATAAATCTGAGCAGTTGCAGGAATAATTGGTTTTATTGAAACAGCATCATTTGTTGATGCATTCAGATATACAGCCTGAACCTCTGAAAGAGGGCAGTTAGACAGTTCTTTTTTTGCATTTGATGCACTCTGGTAAGAACAGAATTTGCTTGTAAGCTTTGTTTTTGCATATGTATGCTTGAATGCAGTTGCAGAGCGTTTTGCATTCTGATCATTATTCTTGCTTATAACAACAGCAGACTGTTTCTGATCTGCAAAGATTTTTGATGCTGCAATAGAGCCTTCGTAGTTAGGACCTAAATCAAAATACCACTGATTTGCCGGACGAACTGTCTCTGACTCATTAAATACGATTGAAGGAATTTTGATACCGGTATTATTTAAAGCGGTAACTTCAGGTTTTAGGATTGGTCCTAAAATCAGTTTTGTCCCGTTAGCTTTGAGAGTGGCAACTATCTGAGAAATGCTTTCTTTGTTAGTATCATAGAAAACAACATTTGCCTTGATATTTCTATCCTTTAATGCTGTAAGAATGCCAAGCTTTGCAGGTTCACCAACAGATGGAGCAAAACGACCACTTAGAGGTAGGAGAACTGCTATTTTTGCATTCTCAGGAAGAGTAAAGATTGCTTTTGAATCTACATTTGCAATTAAGTTTCCTTCTTTTGCATTATCCTGCTCTTCAACAGATTCAATATGAACAATCTCGGTTACAGGATGATCTGAATATCGTTTTGCAAAATCATTTAAAAGATTCTGTTTTAATTCATCATTTGATGTTCTGCTTATAATTGAGTATTCATAGAATCCCTTATCAATCTCATTTTTTGATCTTGATAGAGCAGAAGCTAATGACTTTTCATCAATAGAACTTAAAATAGAAACTGACTTTTCAATAACCTTTTTTCTGTCATTTTTAGAATCAACAAGCTTTAAGAGAGTTGCCTGATTCTTGAATGCATAAATACCGTTTTCAGGATTCTTTGTTTTCTGGAACTGTAAATTATTGATATTTGAGTTCAGAATAAGGAAATAAGAAAGAGTCTGTCTTGGCAGAGCCTTGTAGTTAACATCCTTTAAGGTTGCAATGGCATCGTCAGTATATCCTTGCTTTGACTGCATCATAGCAAGAACAATTGAAGCCTGATCTTTTTGCACATCGTTCTGTGCTTTTGAAAACATTTTGTTGATGCTTTCATTTGCATGAGCGTAGTCACCTGCAACAATCTGAGCTCTTGCAAGTAAAGTCAGAGCTTTAAACTGATCTTTTTCTTCAGAATCAGAATATAGTTTCTGATATTCCTGTACAGATAGGTTTAGATTTCCAAATGCGTTGTTTGAAGCTAAAGTCCTTGTGGCAGTATCTGATGAACAGCCAGTAATTGAACTGATACAAACTGCAGTGGCAAGGGCCATGCTTAAAATGGATTTTTTTGCTTTCACAATAATTTCCTAAAAAACAATATAACCACTTTATTTTATCATAAAGTGAGTAAGCCGAGCTGATTTGTCAGCAAGATTGTAAAATTCAGAAAAAAGGAAGAGATATTGATAGTTGAGCCGACCTGTAAGCCGAGTTCTGTCCTGCAAAGCAGTGGCAATCATTCCTCTAGACTGACGATCGCTCGCCAGTTCAAGCAATCAACCCGCCTTCAGTCCGGACGAGACTATAGAAGGCCTATTTGATCTTGCTCCAGGTGGAGTTTACATTGCCTCATACATTACTGTACAAGCGGTGAGCTCTTACCTCGCCATTTCACCCTTACCATTTCTGGCGGTATCCTTTCTGTTGCACTGGTCATAAGCTTGCGCTCTCCAGGCGTTACCTGGCACCTTGTCCTATGGAGCTCGGACTTTCCTCCCCCTTGTGCGTATGCTTACATATCGTAAACACGTATGCAAGGCAGCGATTGCCCGGTCGACTCAAGGGGGTATTTTACCATAATGGTCTGAATTTTTAAAAAATCTTGAATATATTATTGCAATAAAAGCTAATGAATTTATTAGATGAGTCCATACTGAAAAATAATCTATACTACCTAATAGATAGTGAATAGTAAAAACGGATATGGAAAATGATAGATTCGAAAATAATAGATAATGCTGTTAATCATGCAAGAAAAACCATGAATAATGGTGAAGGCGGTCCTTTTGGTGCTGCGATAATCACAAAAGACGGACAGATTTTTTATGCTTCAAATCAGGTTCTAAAAGAGCATGATCCTACAGCTCATGCTGAGATTTGCTGTATTAGAAAAGCCTGTAAGGCACTTAATACTCACGATCTGAGTGGTTGTATTCTATATACCACCTGTCAGCCTTGTCCTATGTGCCTGTCAGCAATAATTTGGTCAAATATAAAAGAGATATGGTATGGCTGTGGTGCAGATGATGCTGATAAGGCAGGATTTAGAGATGCTTTCATCTATGAATATATTGAAAAGAAGTGCAAAGACAGTTCTGTTCTTAAAATAACACAGATAGACAGAGACAGAGCGAATGTACTTTTTGAAGAATATAAAAAAATGAGTGGAGAAATCTACTAATACGAAAGTGGACTTCAAAAAAAAGAAGATCCAACGGATCTTCTTTTTTTGCTATTCGTTTTTTAGGCTTAATGCATAGTTGTACAGATCGTTTTTCTTAAGACCTGTCAGTTTTGCAATTACAGCTGTAACCTGTTTTACAGGGGCAGTGCTGATAAGTTCACTGATTGCATCCTTAACATTTTCAGGAATATCAGTATTCTCGTTTTTCAAAGAGCCGATAGCTACTACAAATTCACCTTTTGTTCTATCAGAATCCTCTTTTAAAAATGCCGCTGCATCCTTTGCTTTGAGTCTGTAAAAAGACTCAAATGTTTTTGTCATTTCTCTGCACAATGTAACATCATGCTCAGGGAGAATGCGACCTACAACTTCCATTGTTGCAATGATTCTTCTTGGAGCTTCATAGAAAACGCATGTATAGTCAGCATCTTTAAGTGAGCTTACTGTTTCTTCAAGTTCCTTTTCCTTAACAGGGAAAAATCCTCTGAACATGAATTTATCAGTTGGAAGGGCACTAGCCTCTAAAGCTG
>NZ_JBGVMC010000304.1:0-10950 GCF_045124615.1 Succinivibrio sp. | reverse complement strand
AATTCTTTTAATCGATACTTTGCCATATAATTCTATCGTCAAGAACAATTAGGCCTTTAACAATGTTTAAGAAAAAAATTCTATCAATAATAGCTGTGCTCATATCATCAGTTTTTGCAAACTGCTCTTTTGCAACAACTGAGGAAGCCCTTTTTCTTGAAAATGTAGCAAGGCAGTATATTCTTGCGCAGTTTACAGAAAAGAATGACAACATAAGATATAACATCAAAGTCAGCAAAGTTGACAGAAACAGAGACTTTGGTGGTAAATGCTCAGGATATCTGAGTGCAAAACTGTTAACACTAGAAATAAAAAAGAACAGTATCGTAAAAATTATCTGCAGAAGAAAAAATAATCCTTACTCCATTCAGATACCTGTCTCTATTATTGTACAAAGAGCAACAATTGTAGCCTCTGATAATATTCCAAAAGGAAGTGCTATCACACAAAGCATGTTAGAAAAGAAATTCGTTAATGAAAATCTTATCCTTAATCAGAGCATTACCGATTCCTCATTGATTATCGGAAGCAAGACAAAAAAGGATATACGTGCAGGTGATTTTTTGAAGATATCCGATCTGTGTCTTGTTGCTAAAGGTGATGTTGTTACTATCAGTGCGCGCTCTCATGGTCTTGAGATAAAAGCAACTGGTATTGCTATGGAAGAGGGTAAATTAAACGAAACAATTGCCGTTAAAAATATAAAGTCAGGAAAAATTATTCGTGCTCTGGTTAAAAGTGCAAATTCTGTAGAAGTTGTTTTCTAAATAAAGAAAAAAAATTTTTTTTAAATATTTTTCCTTATAATTCATAAGATTACAATTTATTTCATAATTTTTATAAAAAAATCGTTAAAGGATTTATATAATTTGTCGTTAACAAATTAACAGAATATTTTTTTATGTTTTAAAATCTATTAGAGAAAAGAATTTATTGAGGATAGTATTATGGCAATCGATGTATTAAATGACCGTTCTTTTAACGGTATGAAAGAATCCGTTGCTACTGCCAACAAAGTGGCAACCAATACTACCAGTGCTCCTGTTGCACAGGCAAAGCAGTCTGTAAGCGAGATGAGTGCTCGTTCAGCCGATGCTGTTATGCTTACTGATGGCGCTAAGACTTTAGCTAAGGCAACACAGAAAGCTCGTGATGCAAGTGGTATTGACGAAGCTAAGGTTGAAAGATTAAAGAATTCCATCAAAGATGGTACCTACAAAATCAATTATGAGTCTGTAGCTAACAAGCTTATAGATGCAGAAGATGAATTAGGCACTATTTTTGGATAATGCACTCTAGCATGAGAGAGTACATAGGACAGGATCTTCATTTTGAAGATCCTGTTTTTATTTGTCGATGTTATTTATTTGCCTTTAGAGACGTTACTTTCAGCTGAGAAATTACAAGTCCTGAAATGGCAAGAACCATTCCAAGCAGTGTATATTCAGTAATTGTTTCATCAATCATTAAAACAGCGCCTACTGTTGTCACAACAGGAGTTGCATAGATATAAACGTTGGTCTTTACAGATCCGATAAACTCAATTGCCTTGTTCCAGAGAAGGAAGCTTAAAGATGAAGCTAATACTGCAAGGAACAGAAAGTTAAAGATGTTAATCTCCTTTAAAAGGCAATCTATCTTAGGTTCATATCCTTCAATTGCCATAATAACTGTTGTCTGTAAGACAGCATAAAAGAAAGACTTGATAGTAATTACCAGTGTAGGAACATTTCTTTTCTGAACCTTGCATACAAAAATATTATAAAACCCCCAGACAACTGCGCAACCAAGAGCTAACAGATCGCCTAAAGGATTAAGCTCTAGTTTTATTGAGTTGAAGCTAAGACAAGCAATACCAGTCATAGCCAGGATAAAGCCTAAAATAAAATTCTTTGAAAGAGTCTTTCCTTTATTGAATACTTTGTCAAAAATTGCAACAAATAAAGGAGCTGTAGAAACAATAAGACAGACATTTGAGGCGTTTGAGTATATTAAGGCATTATTCTCAAATACAAAGTATATGGTTACTCCAAAAAAGCCTGCTAATGCTGAATAAAGCTCTACTTTAAATGATATGAATTTAAGTGCAAACGGAGATAGAATCAGAAGACATAATGTTGCTAAAACAAATCTGTCAAAAAGGATCTCAACTGGAGTGAAATCTTTTAATAAAACTTTGCAACTAACAAAAGTAAGGCCCCAGAACAAAATTACAATAACTGCAAAACTGTGTCCTAAAAACTGATTGCGATTCATACTGCCTCCGAAAATAGCAGTATGTAACTTTTTATTCGGCAAATCAAGAAAAATATCTTTATAAAATAAATAGTTATAATTCCTAATAAGAAAAAAAATACTGGCCATTGCTGACCAGTATAACGCATTATAAAAATGCAAATGAAAGCAATTCTGTTACTTTTTTCTTCTACTTCTTACTTTTGTAGCTGTAATCTGGCTATCATTTTGAGATATTTCCTCATTTAGATTATTCACACTAGTCTTTTTAAGTACATTCTTTTCGTGACCGAAAATATCATTACACAGTCTCATAACATATTCACATTCAACAGCAGGAAGCCTTAGGGCGTAACACATTTTTATTATCCTGTGGATGCTCATCTGTGTTTTCAAACTTGCAATACTTGCGATTTTCAAAAGATTTCTTGAAGAAAATGGGGCTGAAATCTGACGAACGCCATTATCAAACCCCTGTTTTACCACCTTTCTGATTTCATTTGAAAATGCTATCAGTTTTGTACAGATGTCATCTGACAGATCAGGGAATGCATTCTTTAAAAGAGCTCTTTCTACACTTTCTTTTGGATAATCCATTTCAATGAATCTCCAGCGATCTAAGAAAGCCTGGTTCATCTGACGGGTTCCATTATAAAATCCAGTCATATCTCCAAAACCTTTTGTATTGGCTGTTGCAATGACTCTGAACTGTGGGTGCGGATGAATAATTTCACCTCCGTTTGCAAGTACAGTCAAACTCTTTCCATCAAGAACGTCATTAAGTACAGACAAATCACCTGCACTCATAAGATCTATCTCATTTAAAATAAGAATTTCACCGTTTATCATCGCTCTGCTCAGCGGTCCATATTCAAATACAAGCTCGCCGTTTCTTAATGTGCTATGACCTATCAGATCTAATGATTCACATTTGTTTGATAAGGTGATCTGCTCAACACCCCAATTAAGTCTTGCGGCAATCTGCAAAATCATTGTTGTTTTTCCGCAGCCAGAAGGTCCTGATATATAAAGACAGTCCTTGTACGGATGAAACAGATATAAAAGAACATCATTTAAAAGATTGAGTTCAAAAACATATGTCGGATCAATTCTTGGAATATGATCTGTTATACGACAAGGCTCAATCTGAACATCCTGTTCAATCACTTTTTCATTGTTGAAAACATTAGCTAAATTCAAGTTCATTATTTTTTCCATAGGTTATTGTTGTATTTGTGTAGAAATTTTTGATGCAACAATGCTGTTTGAATAAAATTCCTCTCCAAGAGAGTCTTTATATCTGGTCGTCCTTATAAAACCTTTTACAAAAACTCTACTTTGAGATTTCTGATATTCAGACAATTTTTGTATCTGTTCTCTACTGTTTTTCGTAAAAAACTTAACTCTATAAACATCAAAACAGCTACAGCCATCTTTTTCAAAGCAGGCGCTTAAAAGGATATAGATATACCTTTTTGCCTCATGTTTATATTCTGGATATACGATACCTTTTACAGTACCGCTTAAGGTAACCTCATTTATGTCCATTAGGCCTCCATTTTGATGGCCTAATTGTATATGAGGATTTTTTTTAGGAGGGCAGCAAGTGGCGCTTTGCGCCACTTTTAAAAATTACTTTATGATTTATATGAAAAAATTATTTTTTAAGCAGAGATTGACAATCTTGATGGACCTTTTGCACTAGCAGAACCCTTTGCGTTGTAGGTCATATTTCTGGTGGTTGCATCTCTAGCCTCCATAAGAACAGCCTTGAGCTTATTAGAAGCTTGCATATTCATTACAATCAGTCTTCCGTTTACTTCATTTCTGAACTTGCACTTTTTAAGCTTATCCTTGATTATAAGGACATTTGCTGCAAATTCAGTTTTTAATTTATCAACATCTGGATGAAGCTTGATTTTCTGATCGTTTGACTGAAGCTTGAGCATAAGATCTGATTTTGCTGATGATAATTCAGAAAGTTTAGTAACCATTCTGTCGCGAAGTGCTTCATATTCTGACTGAATTACACGAGTCAGCTTGTCTAAAATAGTCTCCTGCAGATCAAGATAATACTTTAGAGGCTCAACACCGTTATTTTTTGTAACATTAACCTTATTAAATACAAATTTTTTTAACTCAGCCATAATATATCTCCTTACAGTGCGCCTCTAATGTCATACAGATCATAGATAATCTTAGTATCAAGTTCTAATTCTGTTGCATATGTATCTCCGATTGGATACTGTCTTAGAACTCTTGCACCATGTACATATCCATCAATTGTTGCCTTAAGGTTACTGTTCTGCTCTACAGTATTTGAATTTACACTACTGTTTGACTGAAGGTAGATGCCATTAACCTGCTCTGCTAACTCTCTGTAAGCTTCAAGCTTGGAGGCTCTCATTGCCTTAATCTGTTTTAATTCTTTTGTTGCTCCTGGCTGTCTGGAAATTGACGCATAGCCAGTTGCTCTTAAAACAGGGAATTCAGATGGACGTGACACACCATCATTGTTTATTACAATGTTACTGTGATTGCCTAAAAAACTTGTTGAAGAACAAGATGTTAGACATATTGCCATAATACTTATAATAATCAGATTAAGGCTTTTCATAATCTCTCCTAGTCATTCGTACGAGAATACTGACTTTTATCATGCACATCTCGTACCAGCTTTCCAGAATATTTATAAGTTTCTGCAGGATAAATTACAGGAGAATCTCCATTATTTGCGATGCCTAAGAAGGAATGTTCCTTGTTATACATATAGTGCTGATAGTTGCCTGCTGATGTTGCAGGAACCTCTGCACCCTTTGGATAGTATTTAGAATTGAATTCCTTTAAATCAACGCTGTAATAATTATCCTTGAAATCTTTTTCCTTTTGTTTTTCTATTTGCTCTAAAGTTCTTTTATCTACAGTGTAGTTTGCAGATGAAACAACTGTTCTTTTTGTAACTCTATCTACAATTACACTTTTCTTGCCATTAGGAACTACAAGTGAGCCTGGTTCATAAAGATAGGAGTTAACGCCATAAAGCTGACAGTCCTTCTTTGCAGTTCTGTAACAGTATGGTAATTTCTCATATGGAATAAAGCCTGTGGTTGAACCAACTACAGTCTGAGTCTGCATATTTATGATTCTGCCAAGTAGCACAATACCCTTGTCATTTCTTGTCAGAGTACCTGCAAGAATATGCTTAACCATTGCCTTTTTAGCAACCTTCTTCCAGTCTCTTGAGAATACAAGTTCACCATCTTTGGTAATGGTAATGGCACCTGTCAGTTTATACTCAAAGACACCAATTCCTCTTCTGTCAAGTTCATGGACAAACATCTCTGCCACAGATTTTCCAAGATAACCTGAATTCTCATATGTATCAGTATCCACAAATGAGGTGATTGCTACCTTAGGAATAGAATAGGTAGGTGCAGGAGCATTAGGATCGTCACTGTAAACAAGATCTTTTCTAAGATCATTGATTAAAGTTGTATGCAGTGTATCTGCCATTGACGATACAATTTTACTTATTTCCATACCCTGCTGATTGTAGACATTTGAAGCTGTATTCTGAACATGTACAGAATTATCAGCTTTGCCACTTGGGGCAGGATTTGCCGTACAGCCAACTAACAGCGCAGTTGCTGTTATGGCTAACATATTTACAATTTTTCTCTCCATCCTGACCTTCTTTTGTCTGTATAATCAAATAAATCGGTTATTTCTGCTTAAAAGTTATTTTTTTAACTTTTTTCGCAATCTTGGTTCAAATTATGCAAGAGTTGTGCCAATGACAAAATACCAACACACAGGTGACATCATGAAAAAAATGAATTTTATCAAATTCGCACTGCCTTTGATTTTAGCCTTTTTATCAGTTCAGGCAAATGCTAAATGGTATTCTGCAACAGGTGAAGGTGAAGACAGAAATGCAGCTGTAAATGATGCAATACGAAATATAATCCTGCAATCTGGTGCAAGTGTTCATATTGAAGAGTCTTTTAAGAACGGTGTGATGCAAAAAGACAATTTCTCCATAAAGAGCACATCTCCAATTAAAAGACTTGTGGTGTTAAGTGAACAGACATCTTTTCACAGAGTTACTGTAAATATTAAAGCATTTATTAATGAGAACCAGGTTATCAAAGGATGCTCTGTTGCAAATATTAAAAAGACAATGATACCTGTAGCATTCAAATATTCAGATCCTCAGGCTTATCAGGGAAGTATAGGAATTGAAGGAATTGAAAATATCATAACAAAGCAGTTTTATGAAAACCTAAGAATGATTAAAACTGTTAATGTAAAAACTCCTCTTAACATAAATCTTCCTAAGAATTATTCAAAAGAAGTTGATAATTCATTCATATTTAAGAATCTGACAAATATTGCAAACCGTGAAAATGCTCAGTATGTTCTTATTGGAACTATAAATTCTGTTTCCGTATCAAAGGTTGGAAACAATATCATCACAAATCTTTTATTCAGCGATACTAGATCACTGAATTTTGACATTGATATTTATGATGGCATCAATGATGAGATTGTATTCCATCAGAATTATCAGATGGAAGCTGACTGGCCATATACTCAGTCAGACTATATTGATATAAAGGGAAACAACTTCAAGAGCACAGCCTATGGTCAGAGAATGTACGGCCTTTTAAAGGACGCAGCAAAGGATATCGGTTATGAAATACAGTGTGCTCCTGTCAGTGCCAAGGTAATTGATATAGATGGCGATGATATTATCATCAACATCGGTAAAAATAACGGCATTACAAAGAATACTGAATTTACTGTTGTTCAAAGAACATCTGTTCAGACTACAACAGGAAAAGAATATGAAAGCTATGAAGATGCAGCAGGAACATATAAAGCAGTATCAATTTATCCTAATGCATCAAAGTTAAAGCCAACTGATCTTCAGAACAATGTTCTAAATATAAACATCAATGATGTTGTTACTGTTCAGTAGTTTTTGTGTTGTATCAAAATATTTTACTGTTATAATGTGTGCCGTGCGGCCCCATAGTTAAATGGATATAATAAGCCCCTCCTAAGGGCTAGTTGCAGGTTCGATTCCTACTGGGGCTGCCATTTTTAGATCATAAGATCACTCTTTATCTGCATTGTCACTAGCTTGATCTTTTCAATAATCGATGGCAATGCATCTTTTGAGAATTTTCTTGTAGTTCCTATCGTTGAAATTGCGCCTATTAGATGATTGTCAAAATCAAGAATTGGAGCACTGACACTTCTAATATCAAGATTCTCTTCACCATTATCAAAGGCATAACCTCTGTTGTGAATAACAGCAAGCTCCTTTCTTAATGCCTCTGGAGTTGCAATAGAATTTGCTGTAGCTCTTGAATAATCAAGTGAGTTTATAATCTGTTCACGTCTTGAACTTGATGAATAGGCAAGAAGGCATTTTCCAAGTGCAGAATGAAGTAATGAAACCTCAGAGCCTACTCTTGAATTTATTCTAACAGATGAATTTGGTGATGAAATATTCAAAGAACAGTAAGCTTTATCATCATCCATAATTCCAAAATTCACAGCTATACAGTCAATAGATGATATGAGTCTGTCAAGATAGGGAGAAATAAGCTCGTTTAAATCTAATGATGCTGAAGCTGAGTTTCCAAGAGAAACGAGTTTCATCCAAAGCTGGATTGATTTATCTGAATTCTGCCTGATAAGTCTCAATTTAATCATATCATCAACTAATACATATACTGAGCTTCTTGGCAAATCTGTATAGGAAATAAGCTCTGATATAGTACAGCGACGGTGTTTTTGGAGTGTTTCAAGAATAATCAGTGCTTTTTGAAGGGCAGGAACTCTCATTTTTCAGCTTCTATATATCTATTTAATATAAACTATCTGTCTACTATTTTAGACAGATAGTTAAAAAATTCAATTAAATGAAAACAGATTATGAAGGAATTATCATGCCAAGTTCGCGCATCTTGGCAATCTTGTATCTTAAGGTTCTTGGGGAAATTCCAAGTCTTTGAGCAACATCGGTTCTTGAGCCTCTGCATTCAATTAAGGCATCAAGGATAATCTGATATTCTTGCTGTTTGAGTTCACCACCAAGATCAGATGGGATCTTCTGGTTTCTAACAGGATCGTCAATGCTTTCACAATCCTTAGAATCGTCATTTTCCAAAAGTGCATTGATAGATGGAGAAACAAATCCATCATCAGATCCTGACTGATATATATCATCAAGAGCGTTCTCATCTAGAATTATGCAACTGTCATCCACAACACCATTTGAAGCTAGAATTAAGGCTCTTTGCATTACATTATCAAGTTCACGGACATTTCCAGGCCATGAATATGAAAGTAGCTTGGCTCTTGCCTTATCATTGATTTTTGGTATTGCAAGTGAGGATTCTTTAGCATGCTTTGATAAAAGATGCTCTGCAATTGGCTCGATATCCAGTGGTCGCTTACACAAAGGAAGCCATCTTAGAGGAAAAACATTAAGTCTATAATATAAATCCTCTCTGAATTTCTTGTCTGCAACAGCCTGCTTTAAATCTCTGTTTGATGTGGCAATAACACGAACATCAAGAGCAATTGTTTTTCTTGAGCCTAGTCTTTCAACTTCCTTTTCCTGTAAAACACGAAGAAGTTTTGCCTGCAACCCAAGATCCATCTCGGTTATTTCATCTAGTAATATAGTACCGCCCTGAGCCTGTTCAAATTTACCAGGACAGGCTTGAACTGCACCAGTAAAAGCACCTTTTTCATATCCGAATAAGGTTGCCTCAAGCATAGAATCTGGAATTGCTGCACAGTTGATTGCTACAAAAGGACCCTGAGCTCTTGGAGAATTGTCATGAACATATCTTGATAAAACTTCCTTACCAGATCCTGAAGGACCTGTAATCATAACTGTCGCATCTGTTGATGCTACCTTTGCAGCCATAGCTAACAGCTCTTTTGTTGCAGGATCTGCAAAAACAGGTTGTCCCTTTATCTGTTTGCTTACTGGAACATATCTTGAAACCTGATTTAATAGAACCTCAGGTGCAAATGGCTTTGCAAGATAATCAATTGCACCTTCTCGCATTGCTCTTACGGCACCATTGATATTTGCATATGCTGTCATTAAAAGTACAGGAAGATTTGCGTACTTTTCATGAATAGTATTGAGTAAGGTATGGCCATCCATTCCTCCCATCTGGATATCAGATATAACCATATCAACTTTCTGTTTAGATAGGATATCTAAAGCCTGTTCACCACCATCGGCCTCAAGGCATACATAACCTGTCAGCATTAGTGTATCGACTATCGCTTCTCTTAACTGGCTGTCATCATCAACGATTAGAATCTGGCTATTACTCATTTGATATCCTAATTATCTTTCTTTCAAGCCACAGATCTATTCTCATCTGCTAATGATACTGTTGGCTCATTTATGCCATCATATTTAGGAATTATCATTGTAAATACAGTTTCATTTTCATCAGATTTAACTTTAATGCTTCCCTGATGTACCTTTGCAACCGCTGCTACAACAGCTAATCCTAAACCTGTACCATTACTCTTTGTTGTATAGAATGGCTCGAAAATCTTTTCACATACATTCTTCGGAATTACAGGGCCGTCATTGCAAACACTTATGATAACATTAGCAACATCAGCCTTAAGTGTTATATTAACGTTTTTTGCACCAGCTTCAATGGCATTTGTCACTAAATTTGTAATTGCTCCGTTTAAAGCTGTCACATTTCCTAAGATCTTCATCGGTCTTGGACCGATATTTGAAGTAAGTTTTGCACCACTTTTCTCAATTACTGATGCTACAGATGATGTTACGCCTTCAACAATATCAACAGCATCAAGACACTTGACTGACTGCTCGCCTGATCTTGCATACATGAGAATATCACTTACCTGAGCTTCTAAAGCCTCTAGTCTTGACATAAGTTTCTTTTGAAATAATGCTCTTGACTGAGCAGGAAGCTTTGAATTTCCTAAATTTGCTGCATACAGAATAGCTGCAGATAAAGGAGTTCTAATCTGATGAGCAAGAGATGCAGCCATCTTACCTAAAGATGAAAGTCTTTCCATATGATTGAGCTTATCGGTAAGTTCTCTTGTTGCAGTCTGATCGGTCATTTCAACTAACTGACCACTTGATAAAGGCTTAGTTGAAACCTGAAGTCTCTTACCGTCCTTTGTAGAAACTTCCTGACCATCATCTTTTTGAGGTCTGAAAACTTCCTGAATAACCTCATACCATTTGCGACCAACTAGTGTACTCTGATTGAGCATACTCAAAGCAGACTGATTTGCAACACTGATAATGCCGTTTGAATCTAAAACAATAATTGCAGCAGGCTCTTTTTCAACAATTTCCTTGTATAAATCAAGTTGAGTATCTTTTACGTCAGTCATGATATTTACTCCATTTTATTTTTTATAGGAAATATTCAACTTTCATGCCATATTGTATTTTTGCTTATATATCAATATGTTAGATATAAGCAATAGAACTTATGACAGTTTACTGACGCTTTATTGAATTAGTTTGAAAGCAGCAGTGACTGACTGCTGCCATATAGATTTATCCAAGAATTGCTACACTTAAGACTGCTACTATAAACAGTGCTGTATTGTAGTGGATGAATGTAGGAATACAGGTATCCTTAATATGATCATGCTGTCCATCTGCATTAAGACCTG
>NZ_JBGVMC010000303.1:0-2439 GCF_045124615.1 Succinivibrio sp. | reverse complement strand
GCGTTAATAATCTGAGATAGATCAAGGCTTGATACATCCATTTCAAGAAGTCCGCTTTCTGCAAGCGTGGTAAATGCCTTTGCAAGCCATCTCTGCTGCTGCATTGCTGACAATGCAATCAGCTTAAATTTTATTTCGTTGCCGTTATCAATAATTGTAAGGTTTTTTGTCTTTCTCATTTTTTTTATTCCTATAGTTGATAAAAAGCACTCTAAGCATACGTTCTCAGAGCGAATAAAACGAGGTTTATATAATAATTAACCCTATTTATATTTTAAACTAAAAAAAGGCCATTAAGTAGGATCATATATATATAATATATCGATCATCTTAATAACCTTTTATCTGCATACGTTAAATCTATTAAATAGATGCACTCTTTGAGCTTTCAAAAATAAAAGTAAACTGAGAAGGATCTAATACCTTTTTACCGTCTGATAAATCGTGTCCTGTCTGTAACACACCATTTGATAGAGTGTATTCTTTATTCTGAGCCGGGATAGTGATCTGCATAGAACAGGAGAACACGCCTTTAGTCATTTGAGATGTTTCAATAATATTTCTCATAACCTCTAGTGATGGTGAGCTTGCCTCTAGTGAGAGATTAAGAGTACGTGGAGCAGGTGTATAGCCTGCGCTTAATTTACCATCAACGCCCATTCTAGCCTCTGCAATAGTCGCATCTCCAGCAGTCCAAGCGGTATCAGTAGAAAAACCCTGAATCTGAACACCGCTAGGATATAAATTTTCAACCGTTAGAATAATTACTGCATCTGCATCTGTTATATTACCAACTGCCATTTTTTTTAATCCTCTTAAATCGTTTTTAAATATGGTGCATATATTATATATATACACCGAAAAACTATGCTTTAAACTACTGCGGTTGCAGGTACAATCAGTTTATGCACCGCTCCGGCATAAGTATAGACAAGGTTAATTGAAGGGGTATTTCTGGCCTGCCTGATTACTGCTGTTGCATCAACGATCTGCAGGAAATAACCATTATTGCGGATCTCGTCAGAATAATCAGCACCTAAGAGAGTAGTTAATTCTGCTTTCTGAGCATTTGAAATATTAACACCCAGATCAATTACACCATTATTTATTGCACGTTCAATAATATCTTTACAATTTGAACGGATCTTAGCATAGCCGTTTTCGTTGTATGGGATGCGGTTTGCGGCCTCAATCATAGCCATTAACTGCACCTGTAGTGCATTACATAGCCATACTGCGTTAATGTAAGCGTCTAACCAATCCCATTCGCCAAGCATAGCTCCGTTGTACGATAAGATGAAATTATCGTTACGTGTAGCGAAATTACCCATGTAAAGCACTTTGTGCTTGTCTAGTGCGTTCGCCTCTTTAGTGCTGTTAATATCTGCACCAAAACCAGATAAATGCTTAAAGGCGTAAGTAATTGTAGAATTAGCCTGATCCCATGCAATAGAGGCGGTTACACCCATTACAAAGGCGGCCATTGTCACTCCAAAACATACGCAGGTAGCACCGACATTTTCGGCCTGTAACTGCTCCGAAATTACCTCTGTATTATTGCTGTCAAAATTTGCTTTTGACGTGTCCCAACATACATATAGATATAAAACGCCTGCTGTGTAGTTTGTGGTTGCCCACTGAGCGAGTTCTAAAGCCTCTTCGTCTGTTGGTTCGTCTAAAGTTGTAAAGGTTACAAAATTTGTAAATTTATCGGTCAGATTTTCCATTGACTGAGTAACAGTATTTGCATCCTGTCCGTCTGAAATTACAGCGGTTTCAGCATTAAAGCCTAAAACTGAGGCTGCACTTCCAGTAGGTACACCAACTGAGGATAATTCTCCAGTAGTAGCACTTGTAACCGTAAAGGCGTTAAATTGAGAACTGAATGACACAACTGCGGCACCGTTTAGAGCTGTGTTAATTACGTCTGCTACACCTGAGTATGAATCAACTGCGCTAAAGTCTAAGCCGGTAACGGTTCTATCTGTGCCGTTTATGTTGATAGTCAAATCACCTGCAGAAATAGCCTTAATTGCGTTTAAGGCTGTTTTTACGTTTAAAGCCTCGCCCCTTACCCATGCGCTGATCGCCTCACCGTTTAAACGGTAAAAATACAGAGTTGCAGGTTTTACCTGGGAATTATCAAAACCGCCAAAATATGTACTTGCGAATTCGCACTCATTTGAGCCTGTACCGAAATATTCGCCAACTTCGCTTGCACTTGAAAAAGCTACTGCAGTATTAGCTTTTAGAGTGGAATTATTATCTAAAACCACGCCATTAAAAACTAGATCCTGCCCTGTTGCTTTTAAGATTCTAGGCAAAACCTGAACTAAATTACTTGCTGTGATTGCCATGTAGACACCTCTTATTTTTGCAAAAATAAACGTAAATAAAAACTATTCACTATCTTTAATTTTAATATCAACATTAGCCAAA
>NZ_JBGVMC010000302.1:0-2537 GCF_045124615.1 Succinivibrio sp. | reverse complement strand
TGAGCACAATGATAATGTTGGTGCCTTTGCAAATATGCTGAAAGATGCATTTGAAAATGTGAATCTGCTGCAGAATGACTCATCTAACAAGCAGACAAAATTTGATTTGGGTGATCGCTCAGTGACTTTATCTGATGTGATGCTGGCTTCTCAAAAGGCAAGTATCTCTTTTGAAGCAACCTTACAGATTCGCAATAAGATGCTTGAGGCATACAAGACAGTTTCTCAGATGCAGGTATAACCTTTGAGGATTAAAAATGGCAGATAATGGTTTTCCGGTAACATCATCTTCTTCTCAGGAAAATGAAAATGCATTAGCTCCTGTAGAAAGTAATGATAAGCAGTCAGGTTCAAGTGATCTTGTTGTATCATCTGAATCAAACGAGCAGTTTTCTCCGGTAGAAACTGACAACTCCTCAGTTGATGAGAAGAGCTCTGGTATCAAGTCTTTCTTTAAAGATGGTGAAATGATTCATCGTCTTATTCTACTGGGGTTTCTTGTAATATTCATTGCAGGCATTATCTTTGCCGTTTTCTCATTTACAGGTTCATCAAATACTCCTGATACTCAAAGACGTTTAGGCCAGTATTCAAGCCAGGATATCGGTCCTGTTATCGAATTTTTAAAAACCGAAGGCTACAAATACAAATTATCTAACAATACAGTTATTGTTGATGCTAATGAGTATGATTCTATAGTTGAAAAAATGCTTATTCAGGGAATTGCCATTCCAAAAGAGAATACAGATGATGGCGACAAGATCATCATGACTGATTCTGGATTCGGTGTTTCTCAGAGAATGGAAAGCGAAAGAATCAAGCATGGCCGAGAAGTTCAGTTAGCAAGAGCAATTGAAAAAATTGATGGTGTTCAAAGAGCAACCGTTCTTCTTGCAATTCCAAAGGAGAATGTTTTTGCAAGAGAAAAGAGCAGACCTAGTGCTGCTGTAGTTGTTACTCTAAAGCCAAATGCATACTTAACACCTGAAAATGTAAATTCAATCCGTTTTATAGTTTCATCTTCAGTACACAATCTACTTAGCAAGGATGTTACTGTAACCGATCAGACAGGTCGTCAGCTGTCTGCTGAAGTTCCTAAGGATACAACAGAGAGCAAGCTTCAGCGCGAATTTGAAATGCGTACCATGCGAGAGGCTCAGTACAGAGACAAGCTTGATGCTATTCTTGCTCCAATGCTTGGTATTGGCAATTATTCAGCTGAGGTTGATGTAACTTTAGATACAACTATTCAGGAAGAGACAAGTCAGCTTTATAATCCAGACTCTCAGGCTGTTAGATCTGAAACATTAAAGGAAGCTTCAGGTCAGTCTGAAAAAACAAATCCTTATGGAGTACCTGGCTCTCTGTCAAATCAGCCTCCTGCTAATGCATCTATTCCTCAGCAACTCAAGAATGGTACTGCATCTGATTCTCAAAGCTCAGACAACAGAAAGGAGTCTCGTGAGGCTGTAAGAAACTATGAAGTTGATACAACCATGAGACATACTGTAAGACCTACAAATGTTGTATCCCGTCTTACCGTATCTGTTGCAGTTGATTATATAAAGACTCTCAACAAGGATAACAAAATTGAATATGTTCCACGTCCACAGGCTGATCTTGATAAGATTGCTGATCTTGTTCGTGGTGGTCTTGGTCTGTCAGAGTCAAGAGGAGATTTTGTAAAGGTAGAGACAGTCTCATTCCCTCATGGCGATATCACACCAGAACTGCCAGTATACCAGCAGGACTGGTTCATAAAGCTTGTAAAACCTATTGCAGTTATCCTGATTGTGCTGATTGTTGTAGTCTTCGTAATCAGACCTCTGCTCAACAAGCTTCTGCGTAAGGATGAAACTGATGTACCTGAGGTTGACCAGGATGAGCTTGATTCTCAGTCTGCTCTTGATGGATTCGATGACTTCAATCTCATTGCAAAGAATAAGGAGCTTGCAGATCAGGTTTATACCATCAATACTGAAGGCGGTATCGAGCTTCCAAACTTACGAAAAGAAGCAGATCTGCTCAAGGCTGTGCGTACTCTTGCTACTAATGAGCCACAGCTTACTGCTGAAGTTATTAAAGACTGGCTTGCAGAAGATCTCAAGGAAAAGTCATAGGAGTTATAAATGTCAGATACAGATTTACAGGCACCTATTGCTAAGTCACCTTCAATTAATGGCAATGCTGTCCTTGAGTTTACTGAAGACGAGAAGACTGCACTTGAAAGTATGTCCGGAATGGACAAGTGTGTGCTCTTAATGCTTTCTCTCTCTGAAGAGGATGCTGCACAGATTTTCAAGAATCTTGAGCCAAAGCAGGTTCAGAAACTTGGTATCAGAATGTCAGAGATGACAAACTTTACTCAAGATCAGGTAAATGCCGTACATAAGTCCTTCTTAAAGGATGTTACAAGTCATTCAAATCTTGGTCTTGGAAATTCAGACTTCGTTCGTCATGCTCTTACTGCTGCACTTGGTACAGAAAAGGCAAACAACCTTATTGAGCAGATTTCTTTGGGTACCGGTTCTCGTGGT
>NZ_JBGVMC010000301.1:0-5121 GCF_045124615.1 Succinivibrio sp. | reverse complement strand
ATACTTTTTGCTTTTTCTTTTTCATCGGGGCAGGATCGTTTATACAGCCTAATCTCGCAACATTCCCAGCAAAATCAAGAACCAAACAATTTTCTTTGTTCGGACTGTAACGTATTCCTCGGCCACAAGCCTGTATGTAGAGTGATACACTCTGCGTTGGTCTGAGCATTACAAGACAGTCAATATCAGGAAAATTGAACCCTGTACTCAACACGTTAACATTTGCACAAACTCTGTATTTTCCTGATTTAAAGCCCTCAATACGTTCATTACGAGTAGTCATATCTAAATCACCACTAATAACTGTGCATGGAACATCGTGAGCATTAAGAAAATCACAAACATGGTTAGCATGTTCTACGCCAGTGCAGAAAACAAGCCAATGCTTTCTGTCCTGAGCCAGTTTGATTGTTTCGGTAAGTGCTAGGCGTGTTACTTCTTCTTTGTCACATGCAAGCTGTAATTCCTTTTCTATAAATTCTCCACCTCTGATACCAACGTCTTTTACGTCTATCTGAAAATCAGGGCGTTTCGGAATTGCATCGCACAAATAATGATTGTCAATCAGCCATTGAAACCACTCGACAGTACACATGTTGAAAACTATATCATCAAATATGCCGTTTTCAGTAATCAAGCCACAATCCAGTCTGTAAGGTGTACCTGTGAAACCAACCACCTTTAATTTTGGATTTAATTCTTTTAGTCCTGCAATTAAGCGTCTGTATGTTGTTTCCTGTTTGACAGGAACTAAATGACATTCGTCAATTATAATACAGTTTACTTTGCCTAATTCTTTGTAGTTTTTGGCTATACTCTGAACGCCACAGCAGATTATCTTATTATGCGTACATTTAGCCTTGAGACTAGCAGAGTATATGCCTATATTCGCACCATTCCAATAATCAACAACGGCCTGATAATCTTGTTCAATCAGCTCTTTTACATGGGTAACAATCAATATTTTTGATAAATGCTGGCCGAATTTATCCTCACATGTTCTTACAAAATGAGCCATTGTCAGACTTTTTCCTGAACCCACTGGCATTACAACAACAGGATTGCCTTGATTATTATTTTCACTCCAATAATTAAATATACTGTTTACTGCATCTATTTGGTAATCTCTTGGTTTAATCGTCATTTTCCATCTCCACCTCTATTTTGGTGTAACATTCTTCATTATATCCGTTAAGATCAAACATACAGGTATTGCTTTTTAAATCGTGACATACACATGTTCTGCAATTATGTGGCAGTTCTTTGTGTTCATAACAATACCCTTTAAACGAACAGCATTTACACTCAAAATAAGTGGGTTTGTCGTATATGCCTGCTGGAACAACATTATTATCTAACACGGCATTGATTCTTTTGTCTAAATTCTTTTCTACCCAATCATCATCTCTGTGGATAAGAACAGCATGAACTTCGTCAGTGTTTTTATTTACTGCCATAAATAGGGTATTCCAAATTGTAGGATCTTTTGGGTTTAATTCCTTTAATACGTCTGCCTGATACTTACACATGCAATACATATTAACCTTGCATTGATTTTCATATCCTTTAAAATTAAGCATATCAGTGCTAACAAATTGTTTAAAACGGCTATCGTTCATTGTTTTAAATTCGAGCATTACAAGTTCATTAGGACAATCAGGCACATTAGTTGCCAATCCGTCAATACTGCCTGCAAACATTCCGTCTTTATACCCATACTGTCTACCGTTGGTATCAAAGTATGTATTACAGCCGATAGCTCTCAGCATAGCATGAAATCTTGCTTCTTCTAAATGACCTCGATTAAACAATCTTATCATTCTTGCATCAATTTGAGACTGGCCACACCCCCTGTAACTTAACCAAATCTTTCTTACGCAAGGCTCTCCGATTAATGACGCTCCTAAATGATCACGTAATCCGTCTTTTTTGTCTGCCTTGTAAGCATCGTGCATTTGTGGTAAAAGGTTTTCTTCGTGTGACTTAAATGATTTACCGTTATCTCCGATAATCTGTGACTCGATAAGTTTTAATGTTTTTTCTGCAACTATGTTCATTATTGTTTCCTTTTTATCCTACAAAAAAGGCTGTCGTTAAACAGCCTTGTACAGTTTTAGCTAAGAGAGTTAGAATGGTAAATCTTCATCTTGCTGTTGTGATGCGTATGTCGGTTCTTTCATCACTGGTTTAGGTGTGTTGCCGTATGCAGGTGCAGGTGTAGGCTTTGGTGGAGCGTAATGACTTGTTCTATTCAAAGCCTCTTGCTGTTCTGCCTGTTCCCTGATTTTCTTTTGCAAGAACGCATAATCCTTTTTAATGGATTCTGCTGGCTGATTACGTCTAATTTCACCAAAAGTACGCTTATCAGAGGCATACAGGCCGTAGATTGTGTAATTAGCATAAGTGTTGCCGTTCTGACTTACATAATCAGGTTTTCTGAAAACACTTGCTATCAGTTTAGTTCCTTTTAGTGTTGGGTAGTGCATTACAGGCATATTATCTCTCTGAGAGAAAACCTGTTCACCATCTTTGTTCAATAAAGGTTCTTCCTTGAGAGCCTTATTGTTTGTCAGCATACACAATTCAAAAGTATGAAAGAAAAACTTGTTGTTTTTGTCACAGGTAAAGTTATTAGTAAACTTGCCTACAGGTGTTACTCCATCTTTGTCGTATGCAATAAAAGTAACGTTGATTCTATCTTCAACAACTCCGTTAATTGTGGCTTGAGAGGCAAAAGCAGAGGAAACTTCGCACTGATACATACCTGAGTCAACATAAGGGAGATCCTTATCTGAAACATAGTTGGTAGAGCTGTTTAACATTTCCTCGTATTTCTTGTCGTCTTCTTCGTTAAAAGTTAAGTTCATAATATTTCCTTATTTTGTGATTACATGCTTATTGTAGATCTAAAAAACATTTTTGTCAAACTTTTTCTTCACTTTCAGCTAGTTCTGATTTTCTTTGTCTAAACAGTTCAAGCAACTGAGACGTGTCAGATGTTTTTACTTTTTGTTTAACATCAAAGAAATACTTGGTCAAATCTTCTTTTGATGTAATACTCTGCAACATCTCCTGAACCTCTGACAAAGGCGTATACTCTATTGCCAGCACTTCTTCTTTTACTGTCTCTACATGTTTAACAACAGGGGTAGCTAGAACCTTGCTATAACTTGAAATTACATCATTATTATTGGCAATCTCCTGTGCTTCTTCTGTGGTTATCATGCCTTGCAGAACGTCAGGGAATATATCTCGGAACGCATACGTTCTTGCTCTCTGCTGTAACATGCGTTTTGGATATTTAGCCCATACGTTTTTGCCCCATAGTCCTGCAATTTTCGCATCTTCTGCTGAGAAAGTTCTTGTCTCAGGTTTACTCATATCTTTACGCTTAATTGTGCAGATAGCAGTCATTGTTGTGGCATCAAAGGTTTCTTCCTTGTAATCCATCAGTCCACTTTGATAAATAACAGCAGGCAGAGCATCACCCCAAATTGTCATGTTTCCATTGACGATCATTGTGTTGGTGAGTGCTAACTTTGGAGACATATTCAAACTTTTGCCGTAGCTGATACGTGCAATAGCCTCGTCAAGTTTTTGTTCTGAAACCTTATGATTTACTTTATCGTCAATCAGGTTTGCAGGTAACACGCCATGTTCGATAGCAAAACGCAACTTTTCTCTGTAAGCTATCATTTGTTCTTTATTCCAATCAGACATTTCTGTTGACAAATTGTCTGTTGCTAAATCCTTTTCAGACTTCACAATTTCAGCCTTTACTTCTTCTACTTCGTTCATTATATCTCCTTGCTTTTATTTGTAAGTTCAAATGAATTAACCATTGTCTCTATACCGAGCAATCTATTGATTACTACATTGTTATTCATACTTTCTAACGCAATAAACATCAAATGCCTTTCTTTTTTGTTAGGGTATTCGGATATAATTATGGACAGCATATCTTTCTGCAAATCACTAGGTATATATCTAGTCCCAAATCCGATTAACGTAGCAATAGCAACCATAGTATCATATTTTAAAAACTGATTGTTTTTAATTTGATTGATAATAGACATCGCTTTATCATCAAAACCACCTCCGCTTAATAAATCTTGAAGCAGGTCAACAAAATCCTGTGAAACTGTTGTGTTAACATGAAATACTGCACAAAACATCTCGCAGAATGAAGATATATTCAACAGCAAGCTCTGATGGTTAATATTGCATATCATAACATTGTGCATACTATTCATTGTGGTTTCGCTAACTAGCTCTAAAGTAATGTAGCTCTGAATAGCGTTTTTAAATACCAGCGGATTTTCTTTTAATCTTTGGAGCAGTTTTATGTTTTCGATAACTGTGTAACATCTTTTTTTAGCATCGTATATATACAAATTATCGTGGCATAACGCTACATTTCTTTCCACAATGTTTCCACATGATAACAATTTTATATTCTTTACCTGTGCTATTTCTCTTGTCGTAATCATAAAATTATATTCACCTCATCATCGTCACTTATAATCTGTCTTTCTTCTTCGCTTACGCTGTCAAGTAAAGCCATTTTTGCCTGTTGAGTCATTTTCTTATCTATCATTTTAGAAAACACCTCTCCGTCTTTATCGCTTTTCTGCCAATACGTATAAACTGTATTAATACTGTAACCAGAACATTCTGCAATCTTTTTTGCTGTAATCTTTACTCCATGATACACAATTTTTGTGGCGTTATTCTGCTTCTTTGGCTTTGTGCCTACATGTGTTTCGTACCACATTCTAATCTTTTCAGGGTTCGGAGCTATCATTACGTCAAATTCTGTGCCGTCATAAGTTCTCTGTTGTACTCCATAATGTTTAACCATCATGTGTAACACCTGTCCCCATGTGGAATTAGGATCTTCTTGTAATTGTTCAGCCAAATCGCTTGTTAAAAAACTCTTATACATTCATTTTCTCCAAAGCTGTTATATACACGTCTATATCTGCCACTATTTTTGGTAGTTTTGATATGGTTCTTAATAATCCCATTAAATAATTTCTATTTTCTTCTAATTGTAAATACCTGTTAAATGCTTTTGGACTTGTAAGCTGGCATATTTTTATTCTTGCTTTTGAATTTGCT
>NZ_JBGVMC010000300.1:0-7944 GCF_045124615.1 Succinivibrio sp. | reverse complement strand
GATGGTTCTATACAAACAACCGTATATCGCTTAGAGAACAATATTTTTATTCCAAACGACAATGTTGATGGCTACTAAATGAAAATTGCTTATCTACATGGTTTTCAATCAAGCTTTAAAGCAAGAAAAGCCACAATACTCAAAAAAGAATTATCAAATCAGTATCCAAACATCGAATTTGTATCTTTAGATTTTCCAGACGATATCCACAAAGCTGTAGATGTTCTTAAAAACTTTGTAAAAAATGAAATAAAGAGTGGGACAGAACTTTGTTTGGTTGGCAGTTCTATGGGCGGTTTTTTCTCTTTGGTTTTGCAACTTGAGTTTGATTTAAAAATTGCTCTTGTAAATCCTTGTATTTATCCATCCGAATTTTGCATTGAGCATTCACTCATAAATGTAACTCTTGAGAATTTTGATACTCATGAAAAATTCAAAATTACCGATGATGACGTTGAATATCTAAAAGAGCTTGAGCTTAGTATTAAAGAATATAATCCAAAGAAAACCTCTGTATATCTTCAGACAGGAGATGAGGTTCTAGATTACAAAAAGGCAAAGTTATTTTTCAAAGACGCATTCGTTAATATTGAAAGTGGTGGCTCTCACACATATGACAATTTTGAAAAATGCATCAAACAGATTGTTGAATTTTTCAAAAAATATTAAATATTAAGCTTTTCTTTTTGCAAACTTGCTTTAGGTCTTCTGTCAAAATCTATTGTGAAATAAGTCTAACTGATAAAATAATGCCCCTAAAACAATGCTAAGTAAACAAGATTAAAATAACCAAATACGTTTTTTCAGGGATTGATATGAGAATTTTAGTTGTAGAAGACGATGCTCAGATATCAAAAGGCATTGAAGCTGGACTAAAGGCCAATGCTTATGCTGTAGACTGCATTTTTGATGGTAAAGATGCAAGATATCTTCCATGCGATGTAGATTATGATTGTATTCTGCTAGATCTTGGTTTACCAGGTATTGATGGTGTTGAACTTTTAAAGACCTGGAGAAAGGAAGGCAACAAGACTCCTGTAATAATCATTACGGCAAGAGATGGTCTTGACGATAGAGTTCTGGGCCTTGATATTGGTGCTGATGACTATGTTGTAAAGCCATTTGATCTTGTTGAGGTTCTTGCAAGAATTCGTGCAGTTACAAGACGATCGGTTGTTAGCGACGATGTTACAACACTTTCTAACGGAATACTGACACTTGATCCTCTGTCTCATGAAGTTTCTGTTAAAGAAGATGGCTCTGTAAAGAATCATTCTTTAACATCACGCGAATATGCTTTGCTAGAAGCTTTGTTAAGAAGACCTGGTACTGTATTATCAAGAGAGAGCATTGAAGATAAGATCTATGCTTTTGGTGAAGAAGTTGAATCAAACGCAATTGAATTCATTATTCACAATATCAGAAAGAAGGTCGGTGCAGCAAATATTAAAAATGTTAGAGGTGTAGGTTGGAAAGTCGTCAAAGGAAATTCATAAGATCCTTACGCTTTAAACTATGCCTGATATTGGTCATTATTGGTATATGCTTTACAGCTTTTAGCTGTTATCGCTCATACAATAAGGCCATGTCTTCTTTTGGTGACTATGTTGATGAGGAGCTTGCTCAGATTTCAAGCGTAATCATCAACTACAATGTTATTTTGCCTAAATCATGGCGTGGAAACGCTGCTAAACGCAAGGTTTTTACAGATTTAAACGGAAATATTCTTTTTTCTGAGAAAAAAGAAAAATCAAAGTCATTTCTTCCGATTCCTACATTAAATGACCTGTTTGATAAACATCAGGAAATTATTGTAGCACCGCTTATTCCTCCTAAAGGCGAAGCTGTATATTTTCCTCCTAATGTAAAAGATGGTTTATATTCTGTTCTTATCAATGACAGAAGAGTAAGAGCTCTAGTTGCAACTAATCATTCAGGTATCAGATTTGTTGTCGCAAGGCCATTTGATCTTATGGAAGCAATCGTAAGCAGAGCACTTTTGTCTTCCTTTGTTGAATTCTTGCTGCTGATTGCTCTTTATGTTCCAAGTGTTATTGTCTTTGTGAACATAATGTTTATTCCTGTAAACAGACTTGCAAAAGAGCTTAACTCAAGAAAAGAAAGCGATTTGACACCAGTTGAAAAGGACAAGCTTCCATCTGAACTTGATGCTTTTATCGGTGCTATCAATAATCTTTTTGATAAAACTCATGGCGCACTGCAAAATGAGAGAAGATTTATTGCAGATGCAGCTCATGAAATGAGAACACCTCTTACTGCAATTTCTCTTCAGGCTCAGTCCCTTGATTTAAGTCTGATTCCTGCTGATGAAGCTGAAAAGATAGAGCAGTTAAAACTTGCTATCAGCAGACAGAGAAAGCTTACAAATGATTTACTTGAGTACGCCCGTTCTCAATGTGGAAGAGAGTTAAAACTTGTTTCCTTTGATCTTAAGACACTGTTTATCGAGGTCATCGATGAAATTGGTTATATTGCAGATGAAAAGGACATTGATTTAGGTCTTGTTGGAAATTGCTCTTTAACTTTATATACAGACAGAAGCAAATTAAAACAGATCATTTTAAATCTTGTAAGTAATGCTCTTAAATATACCCCTAATGGTGGTGTGTGCGATATCCTTTGTCAGAAGAATGGAACTGTAGTTTCAATTATCATTAAAGACAGCGGACCTGGCATCAGCGAAAAGAGTCTGAATAAGGTTTTCAATGCCTTCTACAGAATCGGTGGTGATACAGCAAAGATAGAAGGAACAGGTCTTGGTCTTGCGATTGTAAAATCACTGTGCGATGAGATATCAGCAACCATCAAGCTTAAAAATCAGCACAACAGCGGTCTTATGGCAACTGTAAGTCTATGTCAGTATTACAAGACATATGATTAATAGCTCAAATAATCAGCTCTTTATTTTTTCATTTTGAATATATGGACTTATCTAACTATTTGTATAGTGATAAAATGAAAAAATAGAAGCTGATTTTATATTTCCTTATTCTAAAAGCTTCAATACGACACTAGTCAAAATATAATCAATATTGATAACATTTATAACTTCATTGCTTTGCAATAAACTCAATTGTGTCTTATCCTTTTTTAAGACAATTAATTCATAAAAATAAGATAATCAAAGTATGGCCACAAACGAAAACGAATATTCCGGCAATGTTATTGAGGTTCTCAAGGGACTTGAACCTGTAAGACGCCGTCCTGGTATGTATACTGATACTCAGAATCCAAATCATCTGGGTATGGAGGTAATTGATAACAGCGTTGATGAGGCTGTTGCAGGATATGCTACTGTAATAGATGTTGTTCTGTTTGAAGATCAGTCTCTT
Organism: Succinivibrio sp.; assembly: GCF_045124615.1. NCBI lineage: Bacteria > Pseudomonadati > Pseudomonadota > Gammaproteobacteria > Aeromonadales > Succinivibrionaceae > Succinivibrio > Succinivibrio sp. The sequence goes on along the minus strand of NZ_JBGVMC010000300.1, from coordinate 4,591 downwards.
ATGGTAACTGATAACGGACGAGGCATGCCTGTAGATATTCATCCTACAGAGAAGATCCCAGCTATCGAGCTTATTCTTACAAAACTTCATGCCGGTGGTAAATTTGATTCTAAGGCCTATAAATTCTCAGGCGGTTTGCATGGTGTGGGCGTATCTGTTGTTAACGCTCTTTCAAAAAAGCTTGTTGCAACTGTAAAGAGAAATGGAATTGTCTATGAAATAGAATATGCAAATGGCAATAAGGTTCGTGAGTTATCTGAGATTGGCTCATGTCTTAAAAAAGAGACTGGAACATCTGTTCACTTCTGGCCTGATGATCCATATTTTGATGATGTAAAGTTTGATGTTTCTCTGCTAAAGCATCTGTTAAAGGCAAAGGCTGTATTATGTAAAGGTCTTACAATCAATTTTGAGGACAGAGTACATGATACAAAGGAAAGCTGGTCATATTCAGGTAATCTTACAAACTATCTGACAAATTCTGTAGGTGGCCGTGTTGTTGAGCCTAATCCTCCATTCTCAGGTGAGGTTATAAATGAGGATGAGGAAGTTGAGTGGGCAGTATGCTGGGAGCTTGAAGCAGGCGCACGCACAATCGGAGAATCGTTTGTAAACCTAATCCCTACCTTTGATGGTGGTACTCATGTAAATGGTTTTAGAGCAGGTCTTACAGGTGCGATAAAGGAATTTTGCGAGCTGCACAATCTTCTGCCAAGAAATTTAAAACTCGTTGCAGACGACGTATGGAATCACTGTTCTTTTGTTCTGTCACTTAAGATGCGTGATCCTCAGTTTGCAGGTCAGACAAAAGAGAAACTTTCATCAAGACATATTGCCTCAATTATTGAAGGCATTATTTATGACAGATTCTCCTTGTGGCTTAATTCAAATGTTGAAGTTGCAACTGTAATTGCCAATCTTATTATTGATTCAGCTAAAAGCAGAGAATCTCAGGCAAAAGTTGTTGACAGAAAGAAGGTAAGTAAGGGCCCTGCGCTTCCTGGAAAACTATCTGACTGTACATCAACTGATCCAAGCCGTGCTGAACTGTTCTTAGTAGAGGGTGATTCTGCAGGCGGTTCAGCAAGACAGGCTAGAGATTCAAGCTATCAGGCAATTCTTCCTTTAAGAGGTAAGATCCTTAATACCTGGGAGGTTAATGCTCAAAAAGCTCTTGAATCTGAAGCTATCAGATCAATATCAATTGCAATCGGTGTTGAACCTGATTCAGATTCCTTAGATGGTCTTCGTTATGACAAGATCTGTATTCTAGCTGATGCGGACTCTGACGGTCTGCACATCGGTACCTTATTGTGTGCACTTTTTGTTAAGCACTTCACAAGACTTGTAAGAGAAGGTCATGTTTATGTGGCATGTCCTCCGCTATTTAGAATTGATTGTCCTAAAATTAAAGAGTATGCCCTTGATGAGTCTGAGCTTGAAAGCAAGAAAAAAGCTCTTATAAGAAAGGGAATAAAAGCTGAAAATATCGTAGTACAGCGATTCAAAGGTCTAGGTGAGATGGATCCTGCTCAGTTAAGAGAGACAACTATTGATCCAAACTCAAGACGCCTTATGAAGTTAACATTAACTACAGAATCTGATGATAATACTTTTGCTCTTCTTGACATGCTTTTCTCAAAGAGCAGAGCAGAAGATAGACGTCAGTGGCTTGAAGAAAACGGTGATAAGGCTGATATGCTTGATTAGGTAGCTTATGGCTGATAATGACGACAAGACAGAACAACCGACTGGTAAAAAAATTGCTGATGCCAGAAATAAAGGCCAGGTTCCAAGATCGAAAGAAGCTGGTACATTCTTTGTTCTGATAGGTGGTGTTCTGTCTATATGGGCTTTTTCCTCTTTATTAGGATCAGGTCTTCGTCAGATTATCATGAACAGCTTTTCCTTAACTCGAGATCAGATTTACTCTGTTGATGAATTCAGGCGAATATTTGTACAGAATATTCTGTCTATTGCCATACCAATTATTGGAATCGCATTCTGTGTTTTTGTACTTGCAATCATAGGAAATATTATGATTGGCGGGTACAATTTTTCACAAGAAGCTCTAAAGCCTAAATTCAACAAGTTAAATCCTATTACAGGCATCGGCAGGATCTTTTCATTAAATTCAATTATTGAACTTGTTAAGGGTATTTTCAAAGTAGTCTTTATTGCATCATTCTGTTATTTTGCACTCTCTGGCAGAATTTATGAGGTAATGGGGCTGTCTTATATTGATCCTCATGCAGGAATCAAAAGAGCAATTTCACTTCTGTTTCAGTTTATGGTTATCGTTGTATGTGCAATGATTCCTATAATCATGATAGATGTTCCATATCAAAAATGGCATTACCTAAAGCAGCTTAGAATGAGTAAGCAGGAAGTCAAGGATGAATATAAGGATACAGAAGGTAATCCTCAGATTAAAGGAAAACTCAAGCAGTTGCAGTTCCAGATGGCTGCAAGACGTATGATGCAGGATGTTCCTACAGCAGACGTTGTGGTAACCAACCCAACACACTTTGCTGTTGCAATAAAATATGATCCAGAGGGTGAAACAGCTCCTTTAGTCGTTGCAAAAGGTGTAGATGAGATTGCAGAAAAAATAAAGGAAATTGCACGAGAAAGTGGCGTTCCTGTGATCCCTATTCCTCCACTTGCACGATCTTTGTACTATACAACAGATTTGAACAAGGAAATTCCAAGAGGATTATTCAAAGCCGTAGCATCTTTGTTAGCATGGGTTATGGGAATGAAAGCCTTTAAGGAAGGTAAAACTAATCAGCGTCCACGCGATCTTGATAAAAATTTACCGATTCCTGAAGAATTAAGGTTTTAATTTTTATTAAAAATAGTGTAATATGTGATCTAATTCTGATTTGAATTTGCAATAAGCTTTTCAAAATCAGGGTTATAAGGGTGTTAATGAGGAAATTTTTATATGGTAACTAAAAGTACCCCTAAAAAAACTACAACTCAAAGCAATGCTGTAAAGGCTGCACCTGTTGCAGATTACAAGCAGAACGTTGCTAAATTCAAAGAATCAGTTCTTAATCACTTACGTACCACTATTGGTACATCTCCTGCAAAGGCAAGCAAGCTTGCTTGGTGGCAGGCTGTAGTTGCAGCTGCAAATGAAGATATCTTCGGCAGATTGACTGATACTCAGGAAACTCATGCTAAGAATGATACTCGCGCAGTTCACTACTTATCAGCAGAATTCTTAATGGGTAGATTAACAATCAATAATCTAACCAATCTTGAAAAATTTGATATCGCACGTGATGCCTTAAAAGAGTTAGGCTTAGATATCAACGAAGTTTGTGAAGAAGAGCCAGATATGGCTTTAGGTAATGGTGGTTTAGGCCGTTTAGCTGCATGTTTCATGGATTCTCTTGCAACTTGCAAGTACCCATGTGTAGGTTACGGTATCCACTATGAGAACGGCTTATTCCGTCAGGAAATCCGTGGTGGTAAGCAGGTTGAGCGTCCAGATTCATGGCGTGAATACGGTTCACCACTTGAGGTTTGCCGTCCAGAATCAATTCAGAACGTACCACTAGGTGGTTATGTTGACAAGCAGACTGCACCTGATGGTTCAGTAAGCTCTGTTTGGCATCCTGCTACAATCATCAAGGGTGTGCCTTGGGATATTCCTGTAGTTGGCTACCGTGGTTCATCAGTTGCAATTCTCCGTTTATGGGAGTCTCGTTCAACTGAGCAGTTCAACTGGGATGTATTCAATGCTGGTGGTTATGTTGATGCACAGGCTGAAAAGTCACTTGCAGAGACTGTATCTAAGGTTCTATATCCTAACGATTCAACTGAAGCTGGTAAGGAATTACGTTTAACTCAGCAGTACTTCTTCTGCGCATGTTCATTACGTGATATTTTACGTCGTTACAACCGTACTCATCACCATGACTACTCAGAGTTTGCAAAGAAGATCGTTATTCAGTTAAACGATACTCATCCAACAATTGCAATTCCTGAGTTAATGAGACTTCTTATCGATGAGGAAGGCTTATCATTTGATGCAGCATGGGATATTGCTCAGAAGTCATTCAACTACACCAACCACACTCTACTTCCAGAAGCTTTAGAGAAGTGGCCTGTATACATCTTCGAGAAGTTATTACCACGTCACTTAGAGATCATCTATGAGATCAACTATCACTTCTTAAACGATGTTGTTGAGAAGAAGTGGCCTGGCAACAACGATATCAAGGCTAAGCTTTCAATTATCGAAGAAGGCGAGTGCCGTAAGGTTCGTATGGCTAACCTATGTGTTATCACATCAGGTAAGGTTAACGGCGTTGCTAAGATTCACTCTAAGCTTGTTAAGGAAGACCTATTCCCAGAGTATGCTGAGTTATGGCCAAACAAGTTCTGCAACGTTACTAACGGTGTTACCCCACGTCGCTGGTTACTAGCATGTAACCCAGGTTTAGCAAACATCTACAATGAGGTTTCAGGTAAGGATTGGCCTCTAAACTTAGATGAATGCGAGAAGTTAAAGAAATTTGCTGATAACAAGGATTATCAGGACCGCTTCATGAAGGTTAAGCACGACAACAAGGTTGTT
>NZ_JBGVMC010000299.1:0-6627 GCF_045124615.1 Succinivibrio sp. | reverse complement strand
GAGGTTTCAACTGCATTCATCGCAGAAAGAGCACAGATCTCAAGAACCAAGTCAGCAACTATTGTATCTATTTTGCTTTTAGCAATCGGTGCAGTAGCTTCACTTTCAATGGGACCTCTAAGTGATATTCTTATCTTTAATATGAATATCTTTGACTTCTTAGACTTCTTTACAGCAAAGATTATTCTTCCATTGACTGGCTTAGGTGCAGCATTATTTGTTGGCTATAAGATGACTACAACTCAGTTATGGTCTGAATTAACTTCATATGGAAAAGTTAAATTCATATGGTTAATTCCATTCCTGATCCTTGTAAGATTCATTATTCCAATCCTAATCATCATTATTTTAGTTTCAGGATTAACAAATATTTCTGTAAGTGATGTAGTAGCCTTCATCAAAGGTTTGTTTTAACTTTTTATAACCTGCAATTTTTCTGGTATAAACATTAAAAACTGCAGGTACATCCATATCTTCAAGGCCTAGGTTTTTATCCTAGGCTTTATTTTTATAAAGGATATTTTCTATTACATATCAAAAATAACAATATCAGGACAAAAACTTAACAAAGACCTCTTAAATTATTCTTGTAAATAAAAATGATTGAGAGGTTATTATGAAAAAATCATTATTAAATAATATTGCTTTAGCTTTAATTCTATCTGCATCTTCAACTGTTTCATTAGCTGATAATGTATACGACAGATCAGCAGTTGGTGATATCACCGTAAAAGGCGGCGCATCAAGAATTCATGGAGACATGTTCAAGATGTATGAGGAACAAATTAAGCTTGCTAACAAGAAAAAAGCAAAGAATGTCATCCTTTTAATAGGTGACGGTATGGGAGATAGCGAAATCACTGCTGCAAGAAATTTTGCTCACGGTGCTGGTGGTGCTTTCAAGGGTCTTGATGCGCTCCCTATTACAGGTCAGTATACTCACTATTCCTTAAACAAGGATACTAAAAAGCCTGTTTATGTTACTGATTCTGCAGCATCTGCTACTGCCTGGTCTATCGGCGTAAAGTCATATAACGGTGCAATCGGTGTTGATGTAAACGGAAAAATCCATACAAATATCATTGAGCTTGCTAAGAAGAACGGTCTTGCAACAGGCGACATCTCAACAGCAGAAATCCAGGATGCCACACCTGCAGCACCAATTGCCCATGTTAACCACAGAAAATGCTATGGTCCAAAGGTAACTGCAGAAAAATGCCCTGAGTTCCTAACTGAAAAGGGTGGTCTTGGTTCTATCTCTGAACAGATTATTAACGCCAGAGCAGATGTTGTAATGGGTGGAGGTATGAAGTCTTTCAAAGAGTTATCAAATGATCCAATATTTGCTGGCAAGTCACTTCTTGAAATTGCAAAGGCAAAAGGATTTAACGTTGTTACAAACGCAGATGAACTTTCTAAAGTAACTACAGCAGATCAGAATAAACCTGTTTTAGGTCTTTTTGCTGAAGGCAACATGCCAGTAAGATTAAAGGGACCTCAGGCGTCTTTACATGGCAATCTTGAAAAAGACGCTGTTAAATGTGAAGTTAATAAGGAAAGAAACAGCTCTATCCCAACTCTTGCTCAGATGACAAAGAAGTCAATTGAATTATTAAGCAAGAATAAGAAAGGCTTCTTCTTACAGGTTGAAGGTGCATCTATTGATAAGCAGGCTCATGCAAACAATCCATGTGGTCAGTTCGGTGAAACTATGGATTTAGATGAAGCTGTACAGGTTGCACTTGATTTTGCTAAGAAAGATGGAAACACATTAGTTATCGTAACAGCAGATCATGCTCATGCAACTCAGATCTGCTATGAAGATGCAAAGGCTCCTGGTTACACTCAGAAGGTTCTAACTCACGACGGTGCTCCTATGACCATCTCTTATGGCAACTCAGAAAATGTTAATGACTCAGGCCACACAGGTGCTCAGCTAAAGGTTGGTGCATATGGTCCTGCATCAGTTAATATCTTAGGTTTAACTGACCAGACTGATATCTTTAAGACCATTACAAACGCATTAAATCTAAAGTAAAACCTATAAATCACATCCAGACAATTGGATGTGATTTTGTCTTCTTTTCAAATGAATTTATTTACGTCATTTTTAATATGTCTTTTTCTTAAGAAAAAGCATATTTAAGCCTTTTGATAAAACTCACAATCTTGATTTTGAAGAAAACAAACTGATCACAGAAATAGTTAAAACTGCATTCTAAACTAAATTTAAATATCAGAGTTTGGAGGCATAATGGCTGTTGAGTTATTCAATAATATTAAAAACTGTGTAGGAAAAATTGATGGCTCAAAGATCATTGATGCTAAAGGGCAGGTTATTGGATATGCTGATGAAAAGAAACTTCTGTTTATGGACATAAATAAGGTCACAGTAGCCCATGTTAAGCAAAGTTGTCTATTTACAAAACATGGTCGAACATTATGTCTATTCACAGAAAACGAAATCAGAGACAGTATGAATAAACTTTTTATAAAAATCGATGGTGACAGGATCGTTGATACTAGCAATTACCTAAAAGGCTATATAAAAGGGGATTCATCTATCCCTAAAAATATAATATTAGCAGCGATGCTACTTATTTATACAATCGATTTATTTTAGCGATTTCCTTACATTTTTATAGGCAAGGTAAAACAACCTTGCCTTTTCTTTTTTTTATAGTGAAAATGCTTAATAATAATTGTTACTAATTACTTAATTTAACTAAAAAAAAAAAGTATCCGAAAACAAGCATGCAAAATTGTTAGTGAATGATAAAAATAATGAAGATCAAAAGGTTATTGATAATAATTATTTTGAAAAATAGGCACGGGATATTTGTGAATTGCACATTTTACAAATATCTTATTGATTTATAAGATTATTTTTTATTATCTCCGTTGTAGTTTTTGCATAAACTTGCTAAAGTTCACAAATTTTACTTTAGTTTGCATATTAAATTTTTCTTTTTTTCTTAACTACTCTATATTAAGAGTGTACAAAAAATTATAACAATAAATAACACTGAAAGATTACTATCAAGAAACAATCAAACAAACAATCTTTAAGAATCACAATGAATGATTCTAAAGAAGGAGATTATTATGTGCATGCTTATCTGTCTTATTGCAGCCCTGATTGCAATCTACTCTAACAGAGGTCGTTTAAGTATATTATCAATTATCTATGTTTTAGCAGCAGGTATCTGTTTTGCTGAAAATGTCGGCATCTATATGAATGGAGGTAATTTCATAGATACTGGCATTTCAAACATCTTTAACGGAGTTCTGATTGTATTAGGAGGAGTTGCATTCCAGCTAGTATTAGAAATTGGATTTATCCAGTTCCTAAGAAATCATTATAGTGCTTAATCACTGACTGCATTTATTCAACGACACAAGCAAAAGGAGATCATAACGATCTCCTTTTGAATTTTGTTATAATTAGTTATCAAATACACTGTTATAACATTCCTATGAGAACAATAGAATTACTTGCCCCAGCCAAAAATCTTACTTGTGCAATTGCTGCAATTAATGCAGGAGCTGATGCTGTATACATTGGTGGTCCATCTTATGGAGCTAGAGTAAATGCAGCAAACAGTTTAGAAGATATAAAAGCTGTATGCGATTATGCCCACCTGTTTGGAGCAAAAGTTCATGTAACCATAAATACAATTCTTACCGATAAAGAATTAGAAACTGCACGTGAATTAACATTCAAGCTATATGAAATTGGTGTAGATGCTCTGATTATCCAGGATTTAGGCCTAATTAATGGAGAGTTACCTCCATTAGAGATTCATGCAAGTACTCAGCAGGATAATTCTACTGTTGAAAAAGTTTGTTTTCTTGAAAAGGCAGGATTCTCTCAGGTTGTTCTTGCAAGAGAGCTTAGTATCAATCAGATAAAGGAGATCCATAGTAAAACAAATGTAAAACTTGAAGCATTTGTGCATGGAGCTTTATGTGTTGGCGTTTCAGGACGTTGTTATTTGAGCTATGCTCTAACAAAAAGAAGTGCTAATCGCGGTGAATGCTCACAGCTGTGCAGAGTTCCTCAAACATTGACCGACTCTCTTGGAAATGTTCTTGCTAAAGATAAATACCTTTTATCTATGAAAGATCTGAATCAGAGCAAGAACCTTGAAGAAATGATTGATGCTGGTATTAGCTCATTCAAGATAGAAGGCAGGTTAAAAGATGAAAATTATGTAAAAAACGTTACTGCATTCTATCGTAAGAAATTAGATAAAATTCTCGAAAAAAGGGCAGATCTAAAAAGAAGTTCTTTTGGAGAATCAATTCTTCTGTTTACTCCTGACGTTAATAAAAGTTTCAACAGAGGATTTACTGAATACAATACCCACGAAAAGAAAGATAACTATACTAACTTTGACGCACCAGGATTCGTGGGAGTTGAAATAGGTAAACTCGTAAGCCAAAAGGGAAATGATTTAACTTTTGCTCTTAAAAAGAAAGTTTCTCTTAATAATGGAGATTCTATAAATTACTATGACGCACAGGGTAATTTAGAAGGATTTAGAATCAGCAAAGTAAAAAATCAGAATACTGCAGAAATTTTTCAGGATATCGAAAAAATCCAATCCGGTACATTATTCTATAGGAACAAGGATGCTGAATTTGAAAGAGATTTGCTAGATCCAAAATCAGCCGTAAGAAAACTAAAACTTTATCTAGAATACTCTGAAACTGAAGATGGCATTAAGCTTTCAGGTACAGATGAGTGTGGAATTACTCAGAGTGTAGAAGCTCATCTTGACAATGCACAAATGGCAAATGATGTTGATAAATTAAAAAATAACATCGAAGCAAAATTAGGAAGATTAGGAGATAGCATCTACTCACTAGAGAATCTTTCTATTAACCTAAGCTACAGCCATTTTGTACCACAAAGTGTTCTGAATAATCTTAGAAGAGAGCTTATTGACAGCCTAAACAGCCAAAAACAGAATATCAAAAAGAAAACAGAGCATGACTTTTCAAAAGCACCAGAGCTTCCTGAAAAAGAAAAGGATCTTGGCTTTAAAGCAAACATATATAACCAAAAAGCAAAGGAATTTTATCTTTCACATGGAAGTCGTTGTGCTGCTGATGCATATGAAAAAACAAATCCAGGTCCTAACGAATGCGTGCTCATATCTAAACACTGTTTGAGATACTGTTTTAATATGTGCCCAAAGCGACATCACGTAAAGGCACAAGACTTGTTTTTACAGATTGGTGCAGAAAAATTCAGATTAGAATTTGACTGCAAAAACTGTTTTATGAAACTGATTGGACCTGTAAAACACTGATCTTATGCCTGAGGCTGTTTTTCACATTCTTTGTGAGCATAGTACTCTTGTTTTTTCTTAATCAGCATTTCTTCAGCGTTTCTTACAAGATCATCAACAGTCATATATGGATATGTGACTCGAGATGAAAATCCTATGCATACTGATAATTCCTGATCGTTAACTTTAGACCAGATCTCTATCAATCTGTTTAATTCAATTAGTTTAATGTCTAGTTCAAACAAGCTTATAGACAGAAATACAGAGAATTTATCGCCGCTGATTCTGTAAATAAAGCCTTTTTTAGCAAATACAGATTCTAGGCACTCATATAAACCTTTGATTAAGTAATCCCCCCTCTCGTGACCAAATGTATTATTGATATTCTTTAATCCATTTATATCAACCAAAATAGAACACAATTCAGGAACCTTATCTGTTTTTAAAGTTACTCTGTCAGTGTCATAAGCTTTTTTGTTATATGCCTTAGTCAAAGTGTCCTTCATAACTTCTAAAGACAGGGAATTAGCTTTAAACATGAGGAACTGAATAATGAATGTAATCAGTAAAGTTATGAAGATACATAATAATGAATTTACGAAGATAACCTTCAGGAATAAATCGTTTTCTCCTGACTTTTTATTTTTCACAACAAGAAATAATTTTGTGTTTAGAATAATTCGTGGATTTTTATATAACTGATTGTTGTCATCTGCTAAGAAATCTGAATTTATGTTGATTCCTGACTCAACTCCTTCAACTATAATGTTTGCCATTTTCTCCAAATCTGATTCGAGAATATTCCCGTCTCGATCAACAAGACTAATCTGAACATCAAATTTATTTTCAAGAAACTTTATGGCATTTTGAAGTTGTTCAAGATGTATAGCTACACCAGTTACACCTAAAAATTTTCCTGTTTTATCTGTAATTCTGTTATCAAAAAAGATTGTTAGCTTGTCTGAAGATATTTCTTCTTTTTCAACGACTAAATCAAGATCCTTATTCTTTGATAAAAACCTTGTATACCATTTATCAATTTCATTTGATTCAGGAGCGATTATTTTTTTTAATCCATTAGATGAAAAGTATTTTTTTGTCTTATCAGAAACAACGTAACAAAAATCGTATCCGTATCCGTTTTTGATTCCTCTAAGATAGCTCTTAATACTTTTTTCACTCTCGGAATTTTCATTTAAAAGAAGATCAACTAAATAATCATCTTTAGCAATACTGTTAGAATTAATCAAAGGCTTAATAATTGATTCTTTTAAATGATCCTTAATTACCTGTGAAATAACATGGTTAGACTCCTGTATACTCCTTTCAG
>NZ_JBGVMC010000298.1:0-2391 GCF_045124615.1 Succinivibrio sp. | reverse complement strand
CAGAGGATATATTTTGATGAAAATAATTATAGCTGATGCTGAATTTTTTCTATAGCAAGGTGGTAGATATTTTCAAGTGACTGTTCTGTTGTAGTCTTGTACAGTGTCTTTGTATCTGTAATTACCTTTCTTGTCTGACGGTTCTTGAGCTTGAAGTGCTTTTGCATATTGTTCTGCTGAGTGTAGATATCAAGCTCAATATCTGAATTTATGTCATCAGTCATATTATCAAGACCTGCCCATGTCCAGAACTGTTTAATGCTTACTGCAACAACAATTGTATCAGCATCATCTGCAAAGCTAGGCTCTACTACCTGATATCCTGCTTCACTAAATGCTCTTGAAATAAGCTTTCTGAATAGACCTTCTACAGTGTTGTTTTTTGGCAGCAGCAGAGCTCCTGACTGTTCATTAAACATATTCTTGAGTCTTGCGTATGCTCTTGATTTGTATTCTCTTGATAAGATCTTTCCTGATGGAAGGTTAGGCTGCTTTGCATTACCAATAAACATACGGTTGTCAGTTACATCTGCAATCACAACCTTAGGTCCATTTTTTGGCTCATCGATATATGTAGGTAATCTTAAATCAACAGATTTTTCACTGTTAGAGCATGCGCTAAGGTTCAGCGCAAAACATGCGATAAGAAGTAACTTGATCAGTATTTTCATAATTATTCACTCTAATAATGAGGTGGAGGCACTTCATCCTTCAGATCTCTAGTTGCGTATGGATCGCCAACTTTAGAGTAGAGGATTTTAAACTGTACTTTTAGTTTATCTAAAGTTTCATATACAGAAGTTAGCTCGTTAGACTGTTTTTCAAGTTCAGCCTCAAGCCAGGAAATTTTTTCCTCAAGCTCAACTAGCTTTTCACTGTCGGTCATTTTTTTCTCCTATAAATCGGATAAAACATTATAATGTTTTTGATGAAAATAATAAAAAGGAATTTATATGTCTTCACAAGAACTTGTTGATATTGTCGATGAAAACAATGAGGTTATAAAAACTGTTACAAGGGCACAGATGAGAAAAGAGCAGTTACCTCACAGAGCTTCATATATTGCACTTTGCAACAGTAAAGGTGATTTTCTTGTGGAAGTTAGAACACTCAGCAAGGACTATGCTCCTGGCCTTTTTGATGCTGTTGTAGGCGGAGTGATACAGCATGGAGAGGATTTTGATGAAAGTGCAAAAAGAGAACTTTTAGAAGAAGTCGGGGTAGATGCAAATTTAAAGGAAGTTGAGTTTCACTCGCTGGGTGACTATAAAATAGTCGGCAAGTCAAAGATGCGTTTTTTCTATGGATACCTGTATATAGCTAAAACAGATCTTATTACTAAAAGACAGGCAAGCGAAGTTTCTGGCGTTATGTACCTACCATATGAGGATATTATTAGATTAAAAGATTCAACAACTCATGATTCTGTAGTTGCACTACAGGAGATTATAAAAAGAGCAAAAGAGAAGAGTATTCTGTAGAAAAGGATTATTGCGCCTTACATCTTTCATTATTTTTGGCGCAATAAAGTGATTCAAATCAGAAAAAAGAATTTATAACCAGCCTTTCTTTCTGAAGAAGAAATAGGTAATAGCTGCAGATAAAATCATCATTCCGATAGAAACCGGATAACCGTAATACCATTCTATTTCTGGCATAAACTTAAAGTTCATACCATAAACAGATGCAATCCAGGTAGGTGGCATGAACACTACAGCTGCCACTGAGAAGATCTTGATAATGCTGTTCTGCTTCTGATTTGTATAACCCATTGATGCTTCTAGCTGGAAGTTAATCTTGTTAGAAATAAATGAGGTATGAGGCAGAATAGACTCAATATCGTTTAAAACCTCTTCAAGAACGCGTGATTGTCTGTCATCAATAGAGCTTTCAAATGTTTTTCTGATAAATCTTAAAGCTCTTCTTGTATCGTGTAGAGCCTGTAGGATCTGAGAGTTTAACTCTTCTTGTAAAATCAGCTCTTCTAAGGTTTCCTTCACATGAGAATCATCTGTTATCTGGTCGGATGTCTGTTCAAGAGTAAAGTAAGCATCCTCGATAAGATCGGATAACTGATCAACCTTAAGATCCTGAAGTTTTAAAAGGATATCAAGCGCGGAGCGGATTTCAACCTTGTCATGTCTTATGTAGTATCTTAAAAGTCTGACAATTGAGATATCATCTTCCCTAAATGAGATAAGAAGATTCTTTCTCATTGTAAAGGACATGTTCACACCGCGAGTTTCATTTGATAGTCTCTGTGGGAATAATGACAGGATATGAACACCGTCAGGACCTACTCTGAAACGAGATGATGACTCAATATCATCCATCTCATCCTCTTCAGGAACGTCCTCAACGAATAAAGTTTCAAGCCAGGAGCGCTCTTCT
>NZ_JBGVMC010000297.1:0-2084 GCF_045124615.1 Succinivibrio sp. | reverse complement strand
GTCAGTAGTCGGCAAACTTTCGACAATTTCTCTGTGTAACGCACCTGCGACAGCTTGTTGTAATGCTGTTACATCGGCAACTTTTTGGTCTAAAATCTCCCAATTTGTCTTTAAGCCAGCATAACAGTTACGCTCGCCCTCGTTTGGGAGATACACACCATTTTGTAATGTTGTTCCCATTTAAAACCTCTCTATTCTCCGTATGGATCTACGCCATACCGACTTAAACCATAGCCATCCGTGATTGGATGCCCGACACCAATGATTATTGCCCAGTCTGACCTTAAATGACCTAAATCAACCTCTACTCTGCCTGCATTATCAGTCACTAAGTAATTGTTGGCATTGACAACTGTAACAAATTCTTCACCTTGACTTAAATTGTAAGTGATGCTATTAGTGCCACTACGAATCGTAAAACTGCTATCTGCGTCTTGAGCAATCAGTTTTAATCGTACTCGTGATGGCATAAGCACTGTACTGCCTGACGGTAACGGATTGTTTATCCAACCCGATACCTTAAACAGTCTAGCTTTATACTTACGCCAATGTGTAAAGAATGTTTGGCCAAACTTAATTAGAGCCATTTTCTATAACTACCTTTTTCTTATGCTTTACAGGTTTTTCACTCTGCTGTTTTTCAAAACTTACAGCAGTTTCTTCACCAAGTTTTTCAGCTACAATCTTTTTCTGCTGTTCTAAAAGCTGTCTAGCCTCTAATACCTGCTGTGCCCTTAATTCGTGAGTACGTCTCATACCCTCACGGATAAGTGCTTCTTTTTCAGCTAAAGTCTGCTTGTGACCGAACATAAACTCAATGGTGCTTAAAGATTTTGTTATTTCATCTCTTTTAGCCTGAAATTCGTTAATTTTTGCGTTGACTTCATTCAGACTTTCTGTTAAAATTCTTTTACGATTTTCGTAATCCTGTTCATCAGTGAAAAAAAGCTCAACAGAACTTTTGGTAATCGTGTTGTCACGGAAAATTCGTCTGATTGTAATAACAGCTTCATCAAGATTTGATTTCATGTTGTTATACATTGTTGGATCTGTCTGCTTGAGATTTTTTACATACTGATATGCTCTTTCACTTGCTAACATTTATTACCTCTATTTGCTTCGTTAAAAAGGGGGAGTGGCTACCCCCTTTATGATGTTACTCACGATAACGTGAGATTATGCTAATTCACGAGTTACGAGTTCAACCATCTTGACTGAACGAACATCGCCTACTACACGTCTCCATGAGCCAGCAGTTCCAAATTCAGTATTAGATGGGCCACCTACAGAGCTTGGGGTCGCAATAAATGAATAACCCTTTGGAGCAAAGGCATTACACCAACGGTTGTACATAGTGGTTACACCATAACCATTACCCTGTTCAGGATGTTCCTTAATATCAAGTGGCTTCTTAACAGCACCAAAACCAAGTTTAAACTGGTTCTGACCAAAGATGTAGGTAGAGAATACCTTACCAGTAGCATCCACAGGCATGTTGTTATTAAGAATGATCTGATAGCCGTTGTAGTAACGAACAGGAGCAGAAGCACCGCTAGGAATACGAGTGTCGATAATGTCTTGCTTTTGCATGTTAGCGAACACACGAGGGTGTACCATAATCATACCGAGGCCATCCTGAGCATCACCCATGAGAGAGATTGCGTCAATCAGATGGTTTACGTTGAAGTCGGTAGTGCCTGCTACATAGGAAGCACCTGAAACATCCCAACGTTGGTCATTTTGAGTATGATAATCATCGCTTGCGGTAGCGTTATTAGCAAAGATACCCTTAACAACAGAAAGGAACTGTTCCTGTAAACGACCTAAACGATAGTCAGCAACACGAGATGCGATAAAACCCATAGGGTCGCTAGCAGTAAGCATTTCATCGAGGTCAGCAACTTCCCATGCAGAAGTTCTTACACAACGATGAACAACGAGGTTGCTGGCAGTGTTCTTGTTAGGGGTGATAATATCAGCAGGATTATCAGTAGCGATAGATTCCTGTGCGTCAGTCAGGTTGTCGTAGAAAGGCATGTTGAATGATGCACCGCCACCATTAAGCAGTGAATCTAGTTTGCCGT
>NZ_JBGVMC010000296.1:0-6892 GCF_045124615.1 Succinivibrio sp. | reverse complement strand
TAACAGATATTTCTATATCATACAATATTCTACTTGCATTTGCAAGCAATTCTTCAAGTGCGTTGTTAAAATGAATTACTGCTCCTAATGCCAAACAATCATTAACTGCCCGATGTGCGTTATAAAACAGACCTTGATAATACATAAGCATTTCCAAACTGCTTTTTGTGCAACCATGAGATAACCAATCTATTTCAGTAAGACTATCAGCCCACGGCTTACCTGCTATTTCAGGGTATATCCTCTCTACAAACTTTCGATCAAATCCAGCATTATGAGCTACAATCAGATATTTACCTGTCGGCAGATAAGCCTTAAATGAATTGTAGTCAATATGCTTTCCCTCTACCATTTCATTGGTAATACCTGTAATAGCTTGTATCTTTTCTGATATAGGCTTTGTTGGTTGATTAAACCCATCGTACACATTGTCTATACTAACCATTACGTTGGTTAGCGGATCGTATGTGATAACAACAAAGGCAAGCTCAATAATTTCATCTACGTTAGTATCTAAGCCTGTCGTTTCAGTATCTAACAATATAAGCTTCTTGTTTGTAGGTTTATCCTTTAAGTTATCACGTAAAATCAAAGGTTTAAACTCTATGTTGTCCCCGTTGATATTAATGGAATCTTCAAAAGGATTTAATCTTAACAGCCTAAACCTTTCGGGAGCTTGTAGTATTTCTGTTATTTCTTGCTGAGTAATCAAAATACAACCTCCTGCATATCGGATAATCTTATTATTTTTTGATTGTCAGAGCCACGAAACGGCTTTGTATGTGTTTCGTTTGGCTCGTACTGTCCGTCTACCAAATAAGTGGCATATAAAGCCAATTCTGCCAAAAACGATGGAGACTCTTTCTGTAAATCTTCTGCCGTATATCCTGTATAAATCCATATTGCGACATTTTTGTATCGTCTTATTTCTTCGCAGATATGTAATACTTCCATTCGGTTATACACACTTAAAGGATCTCCTCCACTGATAGTAAGTCTAGTAATACTAGGGCGGTCTAAGCATGTTTTAAGATGTTGCATTGTTTCTCGTGTAAAAGGTTCTCCTCCGTATCTATTCCATGTCTTTTTATTAAAACACTCTCTACAATGATGTTCACACCCCGCAACAAATAAGGTAGAACCAAATCCAGTGCCGTTTATACATTCAACAGGTACTATTCCAAAATAGTTCATTACTTGTGAAATCTCCTTTTGTTATTCTTTACGCATGTTTTTTCTAATAAAGTTTTCTTTTTGTTTTTGAAATAAGCCTTGTCTCTTACGTAAAAACCTAAATCATCCTGACAATAAACATCATAATCCAATGAGACTACAAGCATGTTATAAAAACGTTTCATTTGCTTTAAGCTAGGCTTTTTGTAGTCTCTATCGTTATAACCACCTCTTGTAGAGTCATACAGAATATCAAATTCGCCATACACTCTTTCCAAAGCGTGTTTCTGACTATAAAAACATTTTTTAATATCTCGTAAAAAATATTTTTCTATGCAGTGGGTACACTCGACAATAACAATATTTTCTGTTTTGTCAGAGTGTTTTAACCACCATCTTACTGTTTTAAAATTACGTGAATAATCCATATACCACTCTTAATCTTCAATCTGTGCCTTAAATTCTAACTTAGGTGCTTGTTCCTTTGTTACTAACATTCTGTCGATAATTTCTTTTTCTTTGTCGGAATACTTTTTATATTCCTTTGCTACCAGTGAATGTTTAACATTAAATAGACTGCCAACGTCAATAAAATTTTCTTCACAGAGTAAAGCCACTTCCTGAAACAATGTTTCGTCAACTTCTGTCTTGAATGTCTTTGTGTAAGATAAAGTGCCGTTTTCAAGTTCACACTTGTTTACGCCTGCTTTGGCATCAGCAAAGTTCTTTTCAACAAGTTCCTTACGCAAACTCATTTCTAATTTCTTTGCATATTCAAGAATTTCAGCTACCTGTCTCCAAGCAGTTAAAATATCGCCATCAGCAATCTTTTTGGTTAATTCTTCTTTGGTAATATCTAATAAAGTACACATAATCTTGAACTCCTTGTGTTGTATTTACAAGTATTATGTTATCACTTTACTATATATATGTCAACAGATTTTTTTGATTTTTGGAATTATTTTTTGAAACGCAGATTGCACTTCTGCATGTTTGACTAGATTATAACGCTCTACTCTAGCGTTCTTCTGTATTCTGATAATGCGATTACATCTTTCTATATCATAGCTATCACTAGGATTAACCAATCCTGTGATGCTATGAGGAAAAACCACCAAACCATAAAATCTTTTTAAGTCTTTAAAATGTAATGCCTGATTTAGAGCATCGGCATGACTTTTTGTCACCTCATAAAATTTCTTGACGTATTGAACGCTCAGGCCGTAACCTGAACAGGCATCTAATAAGGTAGCAAATTTTTCTTTTCTATAAACAATAAAATCATTTTGGTTTAGTGGTTTCATTTTTTCAGTCCATATAACAAGTGCAGTGAATAGGAATTTTATACGCATGTAGCACGAACTGATTTACTTTTGTGTCTCCTACTGTATTGTCGTTTATGATGCTAAGTTCAATATGATCAATCTTTTCTCTTAATTCTCTTATTGAACTTTCTATTAAAGTAGCTCCTCCTATGATGTATTGATTTGTGTTTTTATACTCAGGATATGTAGTATAAACATCGTTATCAAAACTCAGAGCGTCTTGCAGATTGTTGCAGAACACAATATTTTGTCCTGCATATTCTTGATTTTTTTCTCTTACATATTCGTCTTTTAAGCTAATAACAACATTCATTCTGTTTGGCAGTGGCTTATTGTTCAGACTTTCAAAGGTTTTTCTTCCCATTAAAACCACGTTACCTGTGGTTTTGGTTTTAAAATCTTTCATATCTTATGAACAATGCCACGGAATATCGTTATCAAGTCCAATAAAACCTAAACTGTTTTGAGCAAATTTTATAATAATCATCAAAAACTCCTTTATTTGTCGTAATACTATTCTATCACAAAGGTTTGATATAAATTAAAACTTTCCCATTGTTTTTCTCGATACCGTGGGGATTCCATTCTTCATGTAATATATACCTCATGTTATCGTCTGGAAGTATGCCATATTCTACCAAAGCATCAAGAAAAAATTTGCTTGTTACAGAGCATATATTCATTCCATCGTGGATTCTGTTATCTCCTAAGGTGATTTCGTAATTGATTGTTGCTTTATCCATCTTAGGTAATTGCAATATTTCGTCTCTTAGCATACGCTTGTATTCAACTTTAGCCTTGTTTAGAACCTGATAATGAGCATTACGATAATCGTTCATGTTTAACATGAACTTTTTTTTACTGCTCACAGGAACAGACAAGGGGCTTTCGATTACAAAACTTTGCGTTTCCTCATCATATGTCATTACTGTATACCTCTTAAATCTAACAATCTGTAACACACTCCTTTGGTTTTATATGTAGTGCTTGCCAAAGGCTTTGGTACAAGTTCAATAGCACCCTCGTTAATAAGTCTGTCTATGGTATTCTGTATCGCTCTAGTGTAACCAGTTTTCGCACGAACAAACACCTTTTGAGAGCCTAATGCGTAGTTAATATAGCTAATTGGTACTACTCTGTCTCCTCTCATTTGATTTATTATCTTGACAGGAATGTTTGTAGCATTACACAACACCACGGAATTGCTTGTTAAAATAAACTTTTTAATCACATCTAAAAGGCTGTTTGCCATTGTATTCTCGGCATTATCTGTAAGTGATGTTTCGCCATTGGTTATCATATCATATATGTTTGCAATATCTAAAAACACTAGACGTGTAGCCCATGAGATGTGTTGAATATTGATAACTGGATCACTGTAATTCTGACATACTGCACATATGCCTGCTAATTTCAGGATCTTTAGCTGGCATCTATTCCAAGCCTGTCTAAAATGTTCTGCATCTCCTGCCTGATCCAGCATTTCCATACACCAGTTTTCCAACATCAAATTAAATTCTTCTGCATCGTCATTCATTTTTATTCTGATAAAACGAGCTTTTACAGTATCAGCATGGCCTGACAATACCTTTTCCTGTTCTAACAGTTCATTTAATTTGTCGAGAACATAAGCAGGGGCAGGACTGCCGTATTTGTCTTTGTTCTGAGGAACTGCACCACCTTTATATGTAACTGTTAAGAAACGGCTCAAAAAGCCATCCTTTGCCATTTGTGGCGTGATTGAATCTGCTATACCACTGATTGTAGCTTCACCGACAATGCTGAAAGCAGGAGCATAAGTTTCGGTGAAGTTATTATCAGAATTACTATAAGTCATAGCTGACAACATATCGTTTTCTGCTGACCCCGTATACAATCTTAAATACTGAGCTTTTAAACTTTGTGCAGACTGATTACGTGAATCTTCGCCCATTTCAGATAAGTTCTTACCAAATTCTTTTTGGAAATTTACAAAACTTGCATATTTTTCTAAAGTAAGTGCAAAAGGATTATTGTTCCTTTCGCCTGCTTTAGAACCTGCTTCCTGTAAACAACGCTTAACAAGTGCTTGGCCTGATGCAAAATCATCGTCAATTACGTGCCGTCTAAAATCGGTATCGCTATATCTCTTTCTTAACTGCATAAATAAATCGTTTTTGGTTGTATGCAATCCCTCTTTACCTATACCACTTCTAGCAGAAAGAATAACATAATTATTTAATCCTGTGCCTGTCGGTAGTTGCCACATCTTGCCTACAATACCACTGATAATAGCAATTACGCTTGTTAATGACACTTCTAATATAGGCTTAATACGAGTCTCATAACTCCATTTAACCAGCTCGTACATTAACGCACTTGATGTGGGAGGAATGATTAACGCATTTTTATCCGAGATAACAAAACCCTTAGTACACAAATACCCCTTATCCAACAATCTCTTATAAGATATATCTTGATCAGAGTTAAATAACACAAAATCAGAACTAGGAGCTACACCAGCTCTTTTAAGCTGATTAACAACATCTGTTGCATACAGAACATCACAGAACATGTTTGCAATACTATAACTAGGATCTGTTTCTTCGTTTTTCCATCTTGAATTAACAAGTACAGTTTCAGCGTTAACATCTAAATACTCTTTGTTGATAAATTCGTTGATCAACGCCTTTCGCTCGGCTTCTTTTTCCTTTACCTTGCGTTCTTCTATGCGTTCAACTATTTCGTCTACTGTCGCATATGTCTGCTCCCCTGTCTCGCTTACTGTAACAAAAGTATTAGACAAAGGTTCTTCTGTTATATAATCCTCATTAGCCTGTTCTTCTCTTACTCTTTCGAGCATACGATTAAGATAGTCTACTCGTGTTGCTTTTGGTCTGCGAGCTAATTCTGAGCTTGCAAACAGAGCTTTAACAACTGTATTGTTAGGGCAATATCTTGAAATAATTGCCATCAGCTTAAAATCTGCCTCTGACTGAGACGGAAAGGTTAGTGTATATTCCTCATTGTATACGCTTTTACTTGCATCATTTTCATAGCTGTAATTACAATGATTATCAAACAATTCAGACAACACTTCCCAATCAGGAGACATGATCAGTTCGCACATGTAAAAGTTGATTTCTGAACTAAAATCGTCAGAATTATCAAACTTAAACTCTGTGGCTGAATCGGTAACATCCTGATTTTCTGTTATCGGTTTTTTCAAAACAGCACATAAATCATCAAGCTCTCCCTGTCTTGGGTAGATTTCTTTGGTAGTCACGGCATCCTCTGTAACTACTGCAAATCGATCCTGAGAGTATAGTTCAAAACCAACGATACCCTGTGCCTTATGTGCCGTACCTGTTCTTATACCGCTTGCACCTGTGCCTTTAGAGTTTGGGTATTTCTTTTCGTTAATCTTGCCCTCTATAATTACATGATAGCCAAGACCACTGATACTTCTTTCTGTGTAACTTTTGAACTTCTGAATCCATTGATCCTGATACGCTATTTCCTGTGGTGTAGTGCCGTCTTTTCTGTCAAAATCAATAATTGTCCACGGACAGTCTTTGGTGAATATAAAACCAAAACAAAGATGTTTCTCTCTATTAACAGGAAACAGCATTAAAGAGTTTCGGTTTAGCTTATCTACAATGTTATAAGTAAGCCATGCGTTTTTGAAATTGATTGTTGCACCTGTATTAACTAAATCACCTGTGTAACACTTTTCGCCAACATCGTTGATTGTGACTGTATAATTGAGCCATAAGTTATCAGTAATCGTAATAAAATCATCATTACCCTCGTCAAAATAATGAGGGTACACCTTTAAAACTTTATCTATCCATTTTTTTGTGACAACGACAGGTTGCTTTTCTCCCACTTCTGCAAAACATAAAGCCCACTGAGACAGATTTTTTAATTCATCAAAGTTCATTATAACTCCTAGTCAAATTCGTAACGGACTATCCTATTATACCCATTTGTTACTTTTACTGCAATCTTTTTTGGCTCTTTGAAATCACCTTTCAGACACATAACTAACAATTCCTGTGTATTTTTTGGAAAATAGTCAGTTTTGTTACGATAATTGATCCATGTTTTTGCTATGTTAGCAGAAAAAGATTTTTGACTTTCAAGATTAATCCAGTCTTGTCCAACTTTTTGTACTCCACTGAAATATGTAGCCAACAACTGTACTCCGTTCTTTGTGTTTATTTTTGCATAAGAAACTTTAGAAACTTCAAATACTTTTTCTGCTTCTGCTGTCTTGCGTTTTATTATTTCCTTTAGGCTGGCATGAGCTGTAAGCTGTGTAACCTTTGGAAACTCATAATTACAGCAAGGACAAACGTTAGCACTTGCAGGTACATACGTATGGCATTTAGGGCAGACTTTTACAGGTGCAT